>CAKPJL010000010.1 GCA_934162655.1 uncultured Clostridia bacterium
ATGTTACCGGAAGGAAAACGTGCCATTGTAGAGAAAAACAGTTATCCGGTTCCACCGATCTTTAAGATGTTAGCAAGAGAAGGCCAGATCGAAGAACAGATGATGTACAATACATATAATATGGGACTTGGTATGATCGTTGCTGTTTCTCCTGAAAATGTAGATGCAGCCATGGAAGCAATCAAAAAAGCAGGATTCAAACCAGGTGAAGATTTTAAAATAGCAATTGATGCTGCTGCAACTGAAATGTATGATGAAGCAAAGAAAAAAGGTAAAGAAGGATGCTATTATTTCTGGAAATCAGATAAAATGTATACATGTGATGAAATGATTGCATATTGGGAAGATTTAGTTTCTAAATATCCAATAATTTCACTTGAAGATGGCCTTGCAGAAGAAGATTGGGAAGGCTGGAAAAAGCTTACTGAAAGGCTTGGTAGTAAAATTCAACTTGTTGGTGATGATTTGTTTGTTACTAATACAAAAAGACTTAAAAAAGGTATTGAAATGGGAGTTGCAAACTCAATACTTATAAAAGTAAATCAAATTGGCACAATAACTGAAACATTAGATGCTATTAAAATGGCAAATAGAGCAGGATACACAGCAATTGTATCACATCGTTCTGGCGAAACAGAAGATACAACAATTGCAGATCTTGTTGTAGGCTTAAATGCTGGACAAATAAAAACAGGTGCTCCATCAAGAACAGATAGAGTATGTAAATATAATCAATTATTAAGAATTGAAGAGGAGCTAGGATCTATTTCTGAATTTAATGGAAAAGATGTTTTCTTTAATTTAAAATAATAAATAATAATGAGTATGCTAAATTTTAAAGTATACTCATTTTTTATACTATAAAAATAATCGTATGAATAAGATTTTACCAAAATGTTTCATATATACAGAATAAAAATACGTTAGGGTATTTCTAGCGTATTTTTTATAAACTCAGTTTTAAACAATAAGATAATTGAAAAATTTTCTATTTAATAGTATAATAAAAAATAATCAAGGAGGAAAAGTATGGCAAAATTATATTTTAGATATGGCACGATGGGAAGTGGCAAAAGTATAGACTTACTAAAAGTAGCATATAACTATGAAGAGAGAGGTGGAAGTGTATATTTACTTACAGCAGGTATAGATGATAGATATAGTAAAGGAAAAATCACTACAAGAATAGGTATATCAAAGGAAGCAAATACTTTTGATGAAGCTACTAGTATTTATGCAAATGTTGTTAGTCTTAAAAATAAACCAGATTGTATACTAGTAGATGAGGCACAATTTTTAAGTAAAAAAAACGTAGAAGAGTTAAGTGATATAGTTGATTTTTTAAATATTCCGGTAATATGTTATGGATTGAGAACGGATTTTAGAGGTGAACTTTTTGAAGGTGCTGAAGCTTTACTAAAAAGTGCAGATAAAATTGAAGAAATTAAAACAATTTGTGAGTGCGGAAAAAAAGCTACTTATAATATGAGATTAATAGATGGAAAACCTACTATTATTGGTAATCAAATATTAATTGGTGGAAATGAATCATACGTTTCTGTTTGTAGAAAATGTTATAAGGAAAAAACTGGTAGGAATTAACCTACCAGTTTATATTTTTCTTCGATTTCTCTTATATCACAAGTTAGATCGTTATAATAAAAGAAATCTATTTCTTTTGCTTTGTCATAAGAATTTTTAAGCTGTTCTTTGTATTTTGCAAGCTCTAATTCATCTTGTGAAAATTCAAAATATGAAAAATCAAGTTCTTCATATAATTTAGCTTCTATAAGAGTCTTTTCTATGAAATAAGCTTCCATTTTCTTTTTAAAATATTCTTTTCTCAGGCTTAAAAAGAAATTATATGGATTTGAATGCTTATTTCTTGTGTTTATCTCATAAGATAACTCTTCTGCAGTTTTTAGGTTATTTCCCAAAACTACTATAAATTGAAATAGTTTTGAAATGTCATAGAAATAAAAGTTTTTTCCAAAAACTTTTGAAAGATAGTTTGCTGTTTTAGCAAAGTCAGCAGACTTATTGTCTAAATAAAACCGTCTTGCTACTTCGGCCATTTTTCGAGTATAAAATTTTCTTCTTCTCATGTTGCCCTCCTTTATTAAAATATTGGGGTTAATGTGTATACATAATTAAAGTATAACATAGAATACATAAAAAAGCAAGAACATAAATTTGACAATAATTATTTTATGTAGTATAATAAATGTGTTAATTTTAAAAAATAGTATGTACTATTTAGTTCGGTATTTATTAAAATAAAAGTAATGTTCGTGATTGTAGATTGAAAAGTGTAATATTTTATTAAAAGACAAATTTGAATTTTTAAGGAGTGAAATAATGGAAGAAAATAATAAGAAAAAAATAAATACAAAAAAAATCTTTACAAAGACAAGAAAAAAAGTAGCAAGTAAAGATAATATAGATGAAGTATCAAGTGATACGCTAAAAAAAGATGTTAGAGCGAAATTAAATAATAGAAGAGCAAAAAATATAGAATTTTCTAATATTGAACAAGAAGCAAAAAGAAGT
Source organism: uncultured Clostridia bacterium (assembly GCA_934162655.1). Classification (GTDB taxonomy): domain Bacteria; phylum Bacillota; class Clostridia; order TANB77; family CAG-465; genus CAG-465. The sequence goes on from CAKPJL010000010.1 coordinate 2,551, forward strand.
AGAAATACTAAAATAAAAAGTAATATAAAAAAGGATGTCGCAAAAAATAATTCTATATTTACCAAAACAAAATTGAAAGTAATTCCACTTGGAGGAATGAATGAGATAGGAAAAAATATTACAGCATTTGAATATGGAAATGAGATAATTGTAGTCGATTCAGGACTTGCATTTCCAGAAGATGATATGCTAGGGGTTGACTTAGTAATACCAGATATTACTTATTTAGAGAAAAATAAAGATAAAGTAAAAGCAGTTTTAATAACACATGGACACGAAGATCATATAGGAAGTGTACCTTATTTTTTAAAGAAAATTAATGTACCAGTATACGGAACAAAATTAACACTTGGTTTAATAAAAAATAAATTAGTTGAACATAATCTAGTTGAATCTACTAAGTTAAAATGTGTTGAAGCAGGAGATAGAGTACAAATTGGTAAAAATTTTAATGTAGAATTTATAAGAGTTACCCATTCTATTGCAGACTCAGTGGCACTTGCAATAAAAACACCAGTTGGTATGCTTCTTCATACAGGTGACTTTAAGGTAGATTATACTCCAATTGATAATAAACCAATGGATTTACAACGTATTGCAGAAATTGGAAACCAGGGTGTACTACTTTTAATGTCAGATAGTACCAATGTTCAACGACCAGGACATACGATGTCTGAAAGAAGTGTAGGGCGTGAATTTGATAAAATATTTATGAACTGCAATAAAAGGATAATAGTTGCCACATTTGCATCAAATATACACAGAATGCAACAAATAATAAATTCAGCAGTTAAATATAACAGAAAAGTAGCCGTTGTAGGACGTAGTATGTTAAATGTAATAAGCGTAGGAACAGAGCTTGGTTATATTGATGCACCTGAGGGAACATTAATAGACATAGATAAAATAGGAATATATAATCCAGAACAAATTGTTATAATAACTACTGGATCACAAGGAGAACCAATGGCAGCTCTTTCTCGTATGTCAATGGGAGAACATAAAAAAGTTACGGTAACAGCAGATGATTTAATAATACTATCAAGTTCACCAATACCGGGAAATGAAAAATCAGTTGGGCGTGTAATAGATGAACTAGAAAAATTAGGAGCAGAGGTTATTTATAACCAATTAGCTGATGTACACGTTTCAGGTCACGCATGTCAGGAAGAGTTAAAACTTATGCTGTCTTTAGTTAGACCTAAATTCTTTATGCCAGTTCATGGTGAGTATAGATTTTTAAAACAACATTGTGAACTTGCAGTATCTGTTGGTGTTGAAAAAGAAAATGTATTTATAATGGAAAATGGTAGAACTCTTGAGCTAACATCTGATAGTGCCAAAATGACTACACAAGTCCCATCAGGTATTGTTTTAGTTGATGGTCTTGGAGTTGGAGATGTTGGTAATATAGTTCTTCGTGACAGACAGTCTTTATCAGAAAATGGTATGATAATTGCAGTTATTGCACTTGATAGAAGAACATCAAAAGTTGTATCTGGACCAGATATAGTTACTCGTGGTTTTGTATATGTAAGAGAAAACGAAACATTAATGGACGAAATTAAAGAAGTAGCAGAAGAAGAACTTGAAAATTGTGATAAACAAAATATTCGTGAATGGTCTTCAATAAAAAATAATGTAAGAGAAGCTATTTCGCATTATGTATATTCAAAAACTAAACGTCAACCAATGATACTGCCTATCTTAATCGATATAGATACAGATAAATTTTCAAGATAGTAAAAAAATCATTAGATAAAAAAACAGCTATAAATCAAAATGTGTATAGCTGTTTTTTTGTACTATAATATTATTTTTTTGTCATACATCATCTAGTTATGTCTAAAAAGTTAAAATATATTTACATTTTGTAAATAGTGTGTTTTAATAGTTTAAACAGATATATTTAGGGTATATTTGTTAAAAGTTTTTTCAAATTAAGTTTTATTTCTAAAAGTGTTTTATCAAAATAGTTTATTTAAGTAAAATATTTAAGCTTTTTTCTTTTTATTTTTAGGGGGTGACTTTTCTTTTTTTTATATACATTAGAAAAATAACATATAAATTTTAAATAAAAGTTGATTTGTAAAAAATGATGTTATATAATTAAGGAGGAAAGGTAATTGATAAGAAAGTATAAAGTAAAGAACGATATTATTTTTAGTTATATTTTTTCACACAGTGATATTTTAAAGAGTTTTTTAGAAAATGTCATAGATGAAAAAATAGAAAGTTTAGAAGTAGAAAACCAGTTTAGATTAGATAGAAATAATTTTAGTGAAAAGCTATGTGTCTTAGATATAAAAGCAGTAATAAATAAAGACACATTTGTAGATGTAGAAATGCCAAAAAATATTCATCATAGTTATTTGAAAAGAGTATATTTATATTTTGGTAGTATATCAAAATTGCAAGTAAAAAAAGGAATGGATTATAGTAAGCTAAAAGATGCAATAATAATAAATATATTAAATGAAAATATGTTTGATGATATAAAAAATTATCATACAGTATGGAGACTATATGAACAAGAAAATAAAGAACACGCACCACTTGATTCTTTACAAGTACATTTTATAGAATTAGAGAAGTTTCGTAAATCAAACCCAGATTTAAATATTAAGTTAAATCAGTGGCTTGCATTTATAGATACTGAAAATGAAAAATGAGTGAAGTCTATTATGGAAGAAAATGATAAAATAAAAGAAGTAAATAATTTAAAAGAAGAGTTTACATCAGATGCTGATACAGAAGAATATTTATACAAATATGAAATATGGAAAATGGATCAAAAAGAGTTTATTAAAGAAGCAAGAGAAGAGGGACTAAAAGAAGGAGAAAAAGAAGGAAGAAAAAAAGGAATTAAAAAAAATCAGATTCAAGTTGTAAAAGCTATGGTAAAGAAGAATATGAATATTATAGAAATATCAGAAATAACAGGATTAACAAAAGAAGAAATAGAAAATATTGCAAAAGAATAATTTAAACAAAGCCTTTAATAATAATAACATATAATTTAAAACAGTTTAATAGACAATTATAATTGACTTTTTAGCATAATTATGATATACTATCTAAGTATTAGGTTACATAAAGCCTATAATATAATTATTTTAGGAGGTATTAATATGTTAAAAGATTTAGAAAGACTTGTTGGTGAAAATGAATTTGGTATAAAACTCACTATTCACAAAATGTGTGAGTCAAAGGATAAACGGATGGGAAAACAATTTGAACAAAAAGCATGGGCTGAAATAATATATGACACAATAAATAAAAAAATAACCACAAGTAAGGCAAGCTTTTGTGTTAATATTACTACTATTCAATTTTCAAATGAATTGAAAAGCTACAAAGCAGATAATATTATAGGAAATGAAATAGTGTTAAAATGCTTAAAGCTTGTAGAAGATTCCTCTGCTATTAGACTTGATATAAGAAAAAATAGCGATGGCCCAAAAAGTAAGGAATCATTTATTATAATTAGATATTAAAAAATAGTAATGCATTCAATTTATGGATGCATTATTTTTTTCTTGACAAAAATATAGTTTTATAGTAAAATGTTAGCATAGGCTAACAAGGAGAAAAAATGGAAATTATTGATATAACAAAATCACAAGAGGAATATTTGAAAACAGTCTATATCTTAGAGAGTATAAATGGGGAAGTGCATGTTACAGATATAGCAAAAAGACTTGAAATATCTAAACCAAGTGTGACTCGCACAATAAAAAAATTAAGTAAGTTAAAACTTTTAAATTATGAAGCCTATAAAAGTATAACACTTACAGAAAATGGAAAAAATATTGCTAAGGAAATTATAAAAAATCAAGATACAATTAAAAACTTTTTGTATGAGATACTTGATGTAGATGAGGATTTAGCTCAAAGGGAAGCATCTAACATGAGACATTTTTTATCGCCAAAAACAATAAAAAAAATAGAAGAACATGTAGATAAGCTTTTAAATCTTGGTGGCAGTAAGTGTAAATGTAGTGAGAATTCAGATGAATGTAAAAAATGTATTAAGTATCAAATAAGAAAAAAGATACAAAGTGGGAGGAATTTATGTTAGAGTTAATTGATATAACTTTTGAAAGAGAAGGAAAAAAAATACTTAAAGGGATAAATCTAAAAATAGATACTAATAAATTTGTTGTAATAACTGGTCCAAATGGAAGTGGTAAGTCTACACTTGCAAAGATTATAATGGGAATTGAAAAGCAAGATAGTGGAAAGATACTCTATAATGGAGTAGACATTTCTAATCTTTCTATAAATGAAAGGGCAAATCTTGGAATATCGTTTGCATTTCAACAGCCAGTAAGATTTAAAGGAATAACAATATATGATTTACTTAGACTTTCTAGTAAGGAAGAAATAAACAAAAAAAAGGCGTGCCAAATTTTATCAAAAGTTGGACTTTGTGCCGAAGAATATCTTACAAGAGAAGTATCTTCATCACTTTCAGGTGGTGAGCTAAAACGTGTTGAAATTGCATCTGTAATAGCAAGAAACTCTTTGCTTACTGTATTTGATGAGCCAGAGGCAGGGATAGATCTTTGGAGTTTTTCTAAATTAATAGAAATATTTGAGGATATTAAAAATATAATTAAAGGAACAACAATTGTAATATCACATCAAGAGAGAATATTAAATATAGCAGATGAAGTTATTTTACTTAAAGGAGGAAAAATAGTAGCATCTGGTAATGTAGATGATGTATTAAATCAAGATGAAACAAGTATTTATTTAAAAACAAAAAAGTGTTGCAGAGCTTAGGAGGGAAAATATGTTAAATATAAATGATGAGAAGCTTCTTTCTAAAATAACAGATATAAAACGATTAAGAAAAACAGCTTACAATATAAGAAAAGATGGAGTAGGTGTTGAAAGGCAAAATACTGATAATATAAAAATAGTGCCAAAAAAAGATAAAAGTGGCATTGACATATATGTAGCAAAAAATACAAAAAATGAGAGTGTACATATCCCAGTTATTCTAACTACTGAGGGTATGAATGATCTGGTTTATAATGACTTTTATATAGGAGAAAATGCAGATGTAACTATTGTTGCTGGTTGCGGTATCCATAATGATTTTCATAAGACCTCAAGACATGATGGAATACATAGATTTTTCCTAGAAGAAAATTCATCTGTAAAGTATATTGAAAAACATTATGGCGAGGGAAACTCTGATGGAAAAAGAATATTAAATCCAGTAACTGAAGTGTCTTTAAAAAAAGGTAGTAAGATGGATATGGAATCTATTCAAATTAAAGGTGTTGATGATACTATAAGAACAACAAAAGGTGTACTAGAAGATGATACTAATTTCTCAGTATCAGAAAAAATTTTAACATCAGGTAGTCAAAGAGCAAAGACTATTTTTGATGTTAGCTTAAACGGAAAAAATTCGAGTGCTCATGTTGTTTCAAGATCTGTTGCAGAGGATCGTTCAAGCCAAGAATTTATATCTAAAATTTATGGAAATAATTTATGTTTTGCACATAGTGAATGTGATGCAATTATAAAAGACAGTGCAAAAGTTAAGGCAACTCCTGAGATAACAGCTGCGTCAGTTGATGCTAACTTGATACATGAAGCAGCAATTGGTAAAATAGCAGGGGAACAGTTAATAAAACTTATGAGTTTAGGTTTATCAGAAAAAGAAGCAGAGCAAGAAATAATAAATGGATTTTTAAGATAGTATTTTTTAGTATTACAAATAAAATTGTAATACTTTTTTATTAATTTTACAAAAAATATATCAAATTTAAGCAGATTATGTTATAATTATATACATAATTTTGAGAAAGGAAATTAAAATGAAGACTAGTGAATTTAATTACTATTTACCAGAAGAGCTAATTGCTCAAACACCACTTTTAAAAAGGGACAGCTCTAGACTTTTGGTCTTAGACAAAGATAGTGGTAAGTATTTAGACAGAACATTTGATGATATATTAGATTATTTAAATAATGGAGATACATTAGTGCTAAATGATACAAAAGTTATTCCAGCAAGAATATTTGGTAGTAGAGAAGGTAAAGAAGAATTAATAGAAGTATTACTATTAAAAAATATTGAAGATGATACATGGGAAGTTTTAGCAAAGCCGGGCAAAAAGTTAAAAATTGGTACTAAAATAATATTTAAAAAAGATATGCTTGAAGCAGAAGTAATAGATATTTTAGAAGAAGGGGAAAGGATAATAAAATTTTCATATAATGGCATTTTTAACGAAATATTAGATGAACTTGGAACTATGCCACTTCCTCCATATATAACTAAAAAATTAGAAGATAAAGATAGATATCAGACAGTATATTCTAAAAATCCTGGTTCTGCTGCTGCACCAACTGCTGGACTACACTTCACAAAAGAACTTTTAGATAAAATAGAAAAAAAAGGTGTAAATATTTGTTATGTGACACTTCATGTTGGACTTGGAACTTTTAGACCAGTAAAGGTAGATGATGTAGAATCACATAAAATGCATAGTGAATATTTTGTAATATCAAAGCAAGTATGTGATGTTATAAATAATACAAAAAAAGTTGGCAAAAAAGTTGTCGCAGTGGGAACTACTTCATGTAGAGTGCTTGAGAGTGCTACTAGTGATAATGGGACTATTTATCCTACAAGTGGGGAAACTTCAATTTTTATATATCCTGGATATAAATTTAAAATGGTAGATAATTTAATTACTAATTTCCATTTACCAGAATCCACTTTAATTATGTTAGTTTCAGCACTTGCTGGAAAAGGAAATATAATGAGGGCATATTCTCATGCAGTAGAAGAAAAATATAGATTTTTTAGTTTTGGCGATGCTATGATGATAACAAATATTGATGAAGGGTATAATGAAAGGATAATAAATGATGGAAAATAGTAAAGAAGCATTAAGATTTGAAATAAAAAAAATTGATAAAAAAACAGGTGCAAGGCTTGGCGTTATGCATTTACCACATGGAGATGTAGAAACTCCTTGTTTTATGCCAGTTGGCACACAGGCTACAGTTAAATCTATGACACCAGAAGAATTAAAAGAAATGGTGGGGGCACATATAATACTATCAAACACATATCATTTATTTTTAAGGCCAGGACATGAATTAATTAAAAAAGCTGGTGGACTTCATAAATTTATGAACTGGGATAGAAATATACTAACAGATAGTGGTGGATTTCAAGTATTTAGTTTAGGTGATTTAAGAAAAATAACAGAAGAAGGTGTTGAGTTTAGATCTCATATAGATGGCACAAAAAAGTTTATTTCACCAGAAAAAGCCATGGAAATTCAAAACTATCTTGGTTCAGATATAATGATGTGTTTTGATGAATGTGCACCATATGGGGCAAGTAAAGAATATGTAGAAAAGTCTATGAATATGACTACACGTTGGGCAAAACGATGTAAAGATGCTCATAAAAATACTCAAAATCAAGCTTTGTTTGGAATAGTTCAAGGTGGTTTTTATAAAGATTTAAGGAAAAAAAGTGCAGAAGAATTGATAAAACTTGATTTTGAAGGATATGCAATAGGTGGAATTTCTGTTGGAGAACCAAAGGAAGATTTCTTAGATATTTTAAGATATACAGCTCCTCTGCTTCCAGAAAATAAACCTCGTTATTTGATGGGTGTTGGAACACCTGACTATTTAATAGAGGCAGTTTTAGCAGGTGTTGATATGTGTGATTGCGTGCTTCCAACAAGGACTGCAAGAAATGGCACAGCACTTACACATTATGGAAGACTTAACATGTTAAATTCTAAATACTTTGATGATTTTACTACTCTTGATAAAGATTGTGATTGCTATACATGTAAAAATTATACCAAAAGTTATATAAGGCATTTAGTAAAGACAAAAGAAATTCTTGGTGCAAGACTTTTATCAATTCATAATTTGAGATTTTTAGTAAAACTTATGGAAGATGTAAGAGAGGCTATAAAAGAAGATAGGCTTCTTGAATTTAGGGATGAATTTTATAAAAAATATGGATATGAAGATTAATTAAGTACAATTAGTGTTAGTTTGCTAGCATTAATTGTATTTTTTGTATATTTAAATATTATATACTAAAAATATATGTGAGGTAATATTTTTATGAAAAATATAAAGCAAGAAAGAAAAAATAAGCGTGATGTGAAGGAGTTTTTTGAAATTTTGTTTATAGTTTTTTGTGTTTTGTCTATATTATTTATACAAATTGTAAACTTCTATTATGTATATATAAAAACAACTAATACATCAAATATATTTAGATTTATTTATGATTTTTCAAAAATATGTATGATAATATATATCTTATTAAGAAAAGATAGTGCTACATACAAGCTTTCATGGTTAATAGTAATTGCAATAGTACCAGTTCTTGGACTTGTTCTATATCAAATATTTGGGAATAGTAATTTTAGTAAAAAAAGAATAAGAAAAATGAAAAATATATCTAAAAATACTCAAGATTATTTAAAAATAAATGGCGATGTACTAGATGAAATTGATAGTTGGCAAGCAAAAAAGGAATTTAAATTTTTATATAATATGATAGGGTATCCAATATATAAAAACGATGGACTTGTATACTTAAAAACTGGGGAAGAATTTTTTGAAGATTTATTGAAAAGACTAAGAGAAGCTAAAAAATTTATTTTAATTGATTTGTATATTTTCTCAAAATCAGATTTACTTGATGAAGTGCTTGGAATATTAAAAAATAAAGCACAAGAAAAAGTAGAAATAAAAATTATAGCAGATGATCTAGGTTCAAAATTTAGAAAGCCCAAAAAATTAGAGGAATTTTTAAAAAATAATAATATTGAAATAATATTTTATAATACTAATATACTTTGTCCAAATAGATACATAGCTTTTAGAGATCATAGAAAAATAATTGTAATAGATTCCAAAGTAGCCTATACTGGTGGGATAAATATAGCAGATGAGTATGTAAATACAATAGAAAAATACGGATATTTTAAAGATGGCGGAATTAAAGTTTATGGGGAAGCTGTTTTAAGTTTTATAGTTATGTTTGGAAGATTATACGAACAAATCACTTCTAAATCATTTGATTATTTTAAGTATACATCTTGTGTGGTATCTAAAACGAAAACTCAAGGTTATGTGATGCCAGTTGAACAAACTCCGCAAAATAATAAAAATGCAATAGAAAATATGTACATTAATGCTATTGGTAGTGCTAAAGACTATATTTATATAGCTACTCCTTACTTTATACCATCTGAATCATTAATATCAGTGATTTCAAATGCTGCAAGGAGTGGAGTTAAAATAAGTATAATAGTTCCAGGTGTTCCTGATAAAGTTTTAGTAAATAAAGCTACAAAATCTTTTTATACAGTATGTTTAGAGGCAGGAATTGACATATATGAATATAGACCTGGATTTATCCATTCAAAGGTGTTTTTAAAAGATGATGAGTTTGCAGTATGTGGAAGTATAAATTTAGATTATAGAAGTTTTAACTTAAATTATGAATCTGCAGTTGTAACTTATAAAACTGGAGAAGAGCTAAAAATAAAAAAAGATTTTGAAAATATGATTAATAATAGTAATAAGCTAGATCTTTCTTCACATATAAAAAGACCATTTTTAGAAAAGGTAGTTGAAGCTGTATCAAGACTTTTTACACCAATAATTTAGTAAAATATTATAAATATAGTGCAAATTAAAATATTTTATTGTATAATAAACTTAAAATTAATTATTTACTTAGGGGGGATTATATGAAATATGGTTTAGCACTTGAAGGTGGAGGAGCAAAGGGAGCATACGAAATAGGTGTGGTAAAATCATTACTTGAAAACGGATATGATTTTAGTGTTGTGTGTGGTACATCAATTGGAGCACTAAATGCTGCTATGATAGCTCAAGGAAAAATTGATGATGCAATAAAGCTTTGGAGCACAATAAATTATGAAAAGATGTTTAATTTAGATGATAAAAGAGTTAATAATGCACTTAAAGCAAAGATAGATTTAGATATAATAAAATATTTTTCATCAAAGTTTGGTATGGCCTTAAAAAATGGTGGAGTAAGTACAGAAAATATAAGGAAGATATTAAATGAAAATGTAGATGAAAAATTAGTTAGAAAATCAAAGATGAAATTTGGACTTGTTACAGTATGCTTATCAGATAAAAGTGCAAAAGAAATGTATATTGAAGATATTCCAAAAGGTGAGCTAATTGATTATCTTATGGCTACATCATCTCTTCCCGTGTTTAAAAGGGCTAAGATTCAAAACAAAAGCTACTTAGACGGTGGAGTCTATGATAATTGTCCAGTAGAGATGATAGAAAAAAAAGGTATAAAAAACATAATTGCTATTAGAAATTACAAAAGAATGAGAATTAGAAATTATAAAAACATTATAAAAAAAGATGATGTAAACCTTTATATGATTGAGCCTGTAGATAATTTGCCAGGAATATTAAAATTTGATTCTAAAAATACATGTGAACTTTTAAAACTTGGATATTATGATGGACAAAAGTTTTGTAAAAAATTAGATGGAATAAGATATTATGCAAATAAATTAGATGAAATGGAATTTTTTAATATGCTTACAAATTATAATTTAGAAAAATTAGAAAAAATATCTGAATTGCTATTAATAAATTATGATAGTAAGGATAATTTAAGGAAGTTGCTTTTTGAAGAAATATTAAACGTACTTGTATCTAAAACACTTGTTAAAGAGGCATATACTTATAAAGAGGCAATATATGCGTTAGTAGAACATGTGGCTATAAAGGAAAAAGTTAATAGATACAAAACCTATGAATTTTGTGAACTACTAAATTTAACCAAGTCAAAAATAAATCTAAAAAAAGTGAAAAATAAAACAGAACAAGCAATTTACAGATTTGTAAAGTATCTAAAATATAATAATAAGTAATAAAAATAACACTTTATAAATATATTTATATATATATTTGTGAGGTGTTTTTTATGAAGTATTTTATTATGGGTGAAGATAAAAGGAGTTTGGAATTAAAAAAAATTTATTCAAAAAAAGAATTGTTATGTGATAGTTATTTTGATGCAGATGTTATCATTACATCTATACCATTTACTAGAGATAATGAGAAAATAACTTCAACTGAGTATAAGATAAATGATTTAATTACATATGTAAAAGAAAGAGGAAAGATTTTAATTTCAGGAAATATACCGGCAAAAATAAAAGATGAACTAGACTTAAAAGGTGTAAGGTATTATGATTTAATGAATGTAGAATCGTTTGTATATAAAAATGCACTAGCAACATGTGAAGGAGCAATATATAAAGCACTTGAAAATAGTAAAAAAACTTTAAGTAATTCAAATATACTTGTGCTTGGATTTGGGAGAATTGGTAAGATACTATCAAATATGCTAAAAGCATTTAACTCAAATATATATGTAGAGGCAAGAAAGCAAAGTGATTTGGCATTAATTGAAGCATTTGGATATAGAGCAGTTGATTTAAACTATTTAAGTGATTATTTAAATAAGTTTGATTTTATATTTAATACGGTTCCGTCAAAAATACTTGATAGTGAAAAATTAAATAAGTTAAACAAAGATGTTACAATAATTGATCTTGCATCTCTTCCAGGAGGAGTAGACTATGAAAAAGCAAGGGAACTTTTGTTAAATGTTGATCTTTGTCTTTCGCTCCCAAGCAAGGTAACACCAATAAGTGCTGCTAAATACATTGTAGAAGAAGTTGATAAATTTATTATATAGAGGTTTTCATTTATCATTGACTTTTTATGTATAATATATTAAAATATTATATATGTAAATAAGGAGCAGTGTGTTTATGAAAAACAAAATGATAACTTCAAGAGATGAAGATTTTGCTAAATGGTATACCGATGTAGTAAGAGTGGCTCATCTTGCATCATATTCAGATGTAAAGGGGTTTACTATTTTTGAACCAAACGGTTATGCTATTTGGGAAAATATCCAAAATATATTAGATAGAAAATTTAAAAGGCTTGGACATCAAAATGTGTATATGCCACTTTTAATACCTGAGTCACTTTTATTAAAAGAAGCATCACATGTAGAAGGGTTCGCACCAGAATGTGCTTGGGTAACCGTTGGTGGCCAAAAAGAGTTAGATGAAAAAATGTGTATAAGACCAACATCTGAAACACTTTTTTGTACATATTTTAAGGATAGGCTAAAATCTCACAAAGATTTACCTATGCTATATAATCAATGGTGTAGTGTTGTTCGCTGGGAAAAAGAAACAAGACCTTTTTTAAGAACAAGAGAATTTTTATGGCAAGAAGGACACACAATACATAAGACAGAAGAAGAAGCAAAAAGCGAAACATTGCAAATGCTTAATGTATATAAAGATTTGTATGAGAATTATCTTGCAATACCAGTATTAGTCGGTAAAAAAACAGAAAAAGAAAAATTTGCAGGAGCTGAGTATACATATACATTAGAAGCTCTAATGTATAATGGTGTAACTCTTCAATCTGCAACTTCACATTACTTTGGACAAAAATTCACAAAACCTTTTGATGTAAAATATGCCGATGAGAATAACAAGTTAGTATATCCATATCAAACTTCATGGGGACTTACAACAAGAACTATTGGTGGGATTATAATGGTACATAGTGATGATAATGGACTTGTACTACCACCAAAAATTGCACCAAGACAAGTTGTAATAATTCCAATAAAAAATGAGGAAAATGTAGTAAAAATTGCAAATAGTATGTGTGAAGAATTAATTAATGCAGGTATTACTGCTTTTGTTGATAATACTGATAGAAGTGCTGGTTTTAAATTTGCAGAACATGAAACAAATGGAATTCCAATAAGAATAGAAATTGGACCAAAAGATATTGAAGAAGATGTATTTGTTGTAACTCGCAGGGATATAACAAGTAAAAATAAGTATAGATTATCTGATAAAACTTCATGGGTTAAAGTAGTAAAAGATGAAATGGAAAGTATGCAAAAAGATATGTATGAAAAGGCCAAAAAGCACATGGAGCAGAGAACTTATATATGTAAAAGTATGGATGAGATGGAAAACACTATAAAAACTCATCCTGGATTTATAAAAGCAATGTGGTGTGGAGATATTAATTGCGAAAACCTGATAAAGGATAAACTTTCTATAAAATCAAGATGCATACCATTTGAAGAAGAACATGTAGATGATAAATGTGTTTGCTGTGGCAAGGAAGCAAAACATATGGTATATTGGGGAATTCAATATTAAAAATAAAGTAGGTAAGGTGGCTATTTACACCTTATCTACTTTTTCTTATTTTGTATATATAATTGGTTGTATTTGTTTGCCTTCCAAGGCCTTTTTAATTGTAGGAATAACATAGTCATAATTTAAAACCAGTGATTTTGGCTTTGTTATGCAGTCATCCTGATTAAATGGTATGAAATAAAAATTTTTTGTATTTATAACTTTACCTATGTTTTGCAAAGTGGCACCAAGTCCATCGTTTGTAGAAATACCAATTACTACTGGTTTGTTTTTACGTATATGGCTTTTTATTGCCATAAGCACAGTTGTGTCTGTAATTCCGTTTGAAAGCTTTGCAAGAGTATTACCAGAGCATGGGCAAATAAGTAGTATGTCAAACATGTCTTTTGGCCCAATTGGTTCTGCTAAAACTATAGAATCAATTACCTTATGTTTTGTAGTTTTTTCTAACATTTCAACAAATTCACTACTTTTATAAAATCTAGTATCAAAATTTCTTACGTTTTCAGATATAATCGGGAAAACTTCTGCACCAGCATCAATTAAACTATATATTACTTCCTGAACATATTTAAAATTGCAAAATGAACCAGTTATTCCTAGTCCTATCTTTAAATTATCTAACAAAAAAACACCTCCCGACATACTTTATTGTATGAAGTAAAGTGCTTAATTGTTAATTAGAATCTTCTAAAAAGTCCAACTACTTTTCCTACTATTTGTGCATCTTTTACTATTATTGGTTCCATAGTATCATTTTCAGGTTGCAATCTTATATGATCTTTTTCTTTGTAAAAAGTTTTTACTGTCGCATTTCCATCAATCATAGCAACTACTATTTCGCCGTTTCTTGCAGTAGATTGTTTTGAAACTATTATAAAGTCACCATTATTTATTCCAACTTGTATCATACTTTCACCTTGAACTTTTAGTATAAAGTTATCATTTTGTAAAGCATTACGGCTAAAAAAGCTTTCACCTATTGCAAAATAATCCTCAATATTTTCAGTAGCAAGTATAGGTTCACCTGCTGCCACTTTACCTACAATTGGAACAGATATTGTTGGCTCAGAACCTTTTATTTTAATAGCTCTCGTTTTTAAATTAGATTTATCAATATATCCTTTTTCAGCTAGTCTCCATACATATTGATGTGCAGAAGAAGTTGATTTAAAACCAAGTGCAGCACATATTTCTCTAACTGATGGTGGAAATCCAGTTGAATTAATTTGTTTTTTTATGAATTCTAAGACTTCTTCTTCTTGTCTTGTTAAATCGTCGTACATTTTAAAATACCTCCTATAAAATTAATTTGAGTATATCATATAAACATTTGCTTGTCAAACAAAAGTTTTAAATTCATTAAAAAATATCCCCTAAAACAAATATTTTAGGGGATTTTATATATACAAGAAGCAAACCAATCATAAAAACAAATAGTCTGCCTCCTGAGTGCAATTAAGAGGCCATTAAGTAGAGTTTACTAATTTCCTTCCAAAGATCATAGAGTGGACTTTGAACTCCTGCAATCTTTGTTTCTGCAACTACTCGGTAATTAGCAGTACGTTCAAAAATTCCATAGAGTTTATCATCATCGTATACACCGATAAGTGTTGACGCGACATCGGCTGATGATATATCCCTTGCAGATACATGTGGAAAGAAAAATATTCTTCCATGGATATCTTCTGCGTACAGCGGTTCTCTTTCTTTGTTTAACATGATTTTTTTAATAAACATATTTTTTTACCTCCAAAATTTTAATTAAAATTTTATACTTTTTTTGTTACCAAATTATTATAGCATATTTTTTATTAGAAGTCAATATTTATGTGAATTAATTTTAAATAAAATGCTTATATATCAATATTTGTCAAAAAATGTCGTAAAACAAAATTAGAATTTTTGTATTCCAATATTTAAAAACTTACTTTCTTTTTTCTCATTATTGTGTTATAATATATGCTGTAAGGAGTAAATTTATGAATGTAGGTATAGTAATGCTTGGTTGTTCAAAAAATCAAGTCGATAGTGAAATGATACTTGGACTCTTCAAAAAGTTAGGATATAGTATTGTAAATGATCCAAGTAAGGCAGATATTATTATTGTAAACACTTGCGGTTTCATTGAGTCAGCCAAAAAAGAAGCAATAGATACAATACTTGAGATGGCTGACTATAAAAAGGTAAGATGTAGAGCTTTAATTGTAACTGGATGTCTTGCTAAAAGATATAAAAATGAAATAATCTCATCAATGCCAGAAGTTGATTTAGTTATAGGAGTAGATGAGTATAAAGATATAGATGAAATATTATCAAGATTTTTAGATCAAAAGTTTTTATCAAATAAATTGGAATTTAACAAAAGAATTGTTTCTACTAATTTTCCACTTGCATATGTGAGGATTTCAGATGGATGTGATAATAAATGTAGCTATTGTGCAATACCACTTATTAGAGGAAGTTTTAAATCAAGGAAAATGGAAGATATATTAGAAGAAACAAGATGGTTAGCAAGTCAGGGAATAACTGAAATTTGTGTTATATCACAAGATACTACTAAATATGGTAAAGATATTTATGGTAAGCTTAAGCTTGCTTCACTTTTGCATGAAATGAGTAAAATAGAGGAAATAAAGTGGATCAGAGTTTTATATATGTATACTTTTGAGGTAACAGATGAATTAATAGAAGAAATTTCAAAAAATAATAAAATTTGTCCATATTTCGACATACCAATACAACATGGATGTGATAAAATACTAAAAGCAATGAATAGATATGATACAAAACAGACTATTTATAATATTACAAAAAAAATTAGAGAAAAGATACCTAATGCAGTGCTTAGAACAACAATAATAACTGGATTCCCAGGTGAAACTAGAAAAGATTTCGAAGAATTAAAAGAACTTATAAAAAATATTAAATTTGACAGACTAGGTGGTTTTACCTATTCAAAAGAAGAAGACACAAAAGCCTATGATATGGCAGATCAAGTAGAAGAAAAGGTTAAAAAACAACGTTTAAAGGAAATTCTTGATATTCAAAAAGAAATATCAAAAGATTTAAATGAAAAAAAACTTGGAAAAGAATATGAAGTTATTGTTGAAAATATAACAGAAGATGAAAAATATTTTGTTTGTCGTTCATATATGGATGCACCAGATGTAGATGGAAGGATATATGTAAAAATAGATAATAATAGTATAAATAAGGTAATAGTTGGTGAGTATTGTAAAGTAAAAATTATAGATTATAATAATTACGATTTATTTGCCAAAGTGATTTAAGGGGGAATATAATGTATACAGCTGATAATTTAAAAAAAGCTACACTTATTGAGCTAAGGGATATAGCAAAAGAATTAAAACTAGATGGATATGAAAAGTTAAAAAAGGAATACCTAGTAGAAGAAATTATAAAAACACTTCAAGGTAATAATGAATTAGAAGAAAAAATAGATATGCAAATAGAAAATCCTGAGACTGATTACATAGCAGAAGGAATACTTGAAGTAATGCCAGATGGATACGGATTTTTAAGAAGCGATAACTTTTTGTCTGGAAGTAAGGATATTTATGTGTCACAAGTACAAATAAAAAGATTTAGACTATCAACAGGTGATAAACTAAAAGGAATTGCAAGATTTACGACAGATCCTCAAAACAAATTTCCATCTCTTATATATATAGAGACAATAAATGATGATAGATTAGAAGTTGCATTAAAAAGAAAATCATTTGATAGTTTGATTCCTATATATCCAACTGAAAGATTAAAACTGGAATTAAATGAAAAAGATTATTCTACAAGATTGATAGATTTGATAGCACCAATAGGAAAGGGAACGCGTGGAATGATTGTAGCACAACCAAAAGCAGGTAAAACTACTATTTTAAAGCAAATAGCAAATAGTATTTCTAAAAATAATAAAGAAGTTTACTTAATGGTATTATTAATTGATGAAAGACCTGAGGAAGTAACTGATATAGAGCGTTCAGTAGATGCAGAAGTAATTTATTCTACTTTTGATGAGGCACCAGAACATCACATAAAAGTTTCAAAAATGGTACTTGAAAGAGCAAAAAGATTAGTAGAACAAAATAGAGATGTTGTTATCTTACTTGATAGTATAACAAGACTTGCAAGAGCTAGTAATCTTACCGTAGAACCAAGTGGAAGAACACTTTCTGGTGGACTTGATCCGGCATGTTTACAATTTCCTAAAAAATTCTTTGGGGCTGCACGTAATATAGAAAATGGAGGAAGCCTTACAATTCTTGCAACAGCACTTACAGAAACTGGTAGTAAGATGGATGATATAGTGTTTGAAGAGTTTAAAGGAACTGGAAATATGGAAGTTCACTTAGATAGAAAATTAAGTGAAAAAAGAATATTTCCAGCTATTGATATTTATAAATCAGGCACTAGAAGAGAAGATTTACTTTTGAGTAAAGAAGAGGCAGAGTGTAGTACATGTATAAGAAAAGTAATGAGTAAACAAAACTCAACACTTTCTAATGCCGAAATTGCAGAAAAAATATTTAACATATTAACAAAAACCAAAAATAATGAAGAGTTCATAAAAGTTTTTTTAGAAAATGTTAAAAAGAAGTAGAAAAATTTTTTAGCTTATGATAAAATAATTTATCATAAGCTTTTTTATGATTTTTTAACTAAGGAGAGAGTAGATATATGAAAGAAAAGAAGATAAAAGTTGTAATAGAGGATGGAGATAGAGTAGAAAAGCTAAACGTAAATATAAAATCTAAAATATGTGATGTCGTAAAAGATATAGACTTTATAGATGATAAAGTATTAGGATTTTATGTTAATAATGATTTGAAAAGATATGATGCTGAACTTGTAAAAGATTCAAAAATTATTCCTATAAGACTTTCATCAGGTGATGGTTATAGACTTTATTCAAGAACTTTAAAAATGGTGCTTTATATGGCCTTAACTAAGCTTTATGCATCAGTGGATGTTAAGTTTTTGACAACTATTAATAGAGATCAGTATTTTATAACACAAAATATTGAACTTACACGAGATAAAATAACAAAAATAAAAGATGAAATGCAAAGAATAATTGAAAAAGATCTACCAATAACTAAAAGAATAGTACCAATAGAAGAGGCAATGGAATTATATAAAGATGCAAATAATGAGGATAAACTTGACAATGTTGGAAATAGACTAAAACAAAATGTATCAATGTATTTTTGCGACGGAATGTATAATTATTTTTATGGTTCACTTGCAAAAAGTACAGGTGCAGTTAGAGTATTTGATCTGATGCCATATAGAGAAGGGGCACTTCTTCTTATGCCAAATGACAACTATGAACTAAATAAAGATGTAAATGTTAAAAAAAGACTTTATGACACTTTTATAGACTTTAATAGACTTACAGATACTTTAAATATAGATAATGTGGGAGCATTAAATGATATAATTATTAAAGGAAAGATAAACAATGTTATTCAAGTAGCAGAGGCTATACATCAAAGAAAAATGGTAGAACTTGTACAAAACATTGAAAAAAGAAAAGATAAAGTAAAGATGATACTAATTGCAGGGCCTTCATCTTCTGGCAAGACTACATTTGCTCAAAAATTAGGGGTACAGCTTGAACTTATAGGTCTTCATCCAGTAACTATTTCTATGGATAATTATTTTGTTGAAAGAAAAGATAATCCAGTAGGGCCAGATGGTAAACTAGATTTCGAATGCGTGGAAGCATTAGATAGAAAATTATTTAATTCACAAATGAGAGATTTAATACAGGGGAAAACAGTAGAACTACCAAGATTTGATTTTATATATGGAAAAAAAGAATATAAAGGTGATTTCTTAAAATTAAATCAAAATGATGTTTTAATTATTGAAGGAATACATGCTTTAAATCCAATAATGACAGAATTTACTCCAGATGAGAATAAATATAAAATCTATATTGCTCCGATTGCTACACTAAATATAGATGGATATACCAAGGTATCTTCAACAGATACAAGGATTTTAAGAAGAATGGTAAGAGATTATAATACACGTGGACATAAGGTAGAAAAAACTTTTGAACTTTGGCAAAATGTAAAAAAGGGAGAGGAAAAATATATTTTCCCATATGTAGATACGGTAGATTTTGTCTTTAATTCGAGTCTTATATACGAACCAAGTGTCATGAAAACTTTTGCACAGCCATTACTTTTACAAGTAGATAAAGATAGTATTTATTATTCCGAGGCAAGAAGACTATATGAATACTTAAATAACTTTTTACCTATGGAAACGGGAAATATTCCGGTAGATTCAATAGTAAGAGAATTTATAGGAAATGGTTGTTTTTATCGCTAATATAATTTGGTTTTATAAATATAGAAAATATAAATTTTCTATATTTATTTTTTTCTTTTCACTTTTATGTAAAATTTATTTTGAAGTATCTTTCCCATATTTTATAATGACAAAAAATTGTAAAAAAATGTCAAAAAAATGTAATGATTTTTTTTATAAAAAGTATTGACACGCTATACACCATTTGATATAATACGCATTGTAAAAACACAATATATTGTGTTTAAAAGAAAGGGTTAATACAAGGGGTGGTATTTTATTATGATTACTAAGATTGTTAAAAGAGATGGCAGAAAGGTTCCTTTTAATGTGGAAAAAATTGCAAAAGCAATATACAAATCTGCAAGTGCTGTTGGTGGACATGATTATGATGTAGCAGAAGAACTTGCAGAAAAAGTATGTCAATATTTAGAAAGAAATGTAAATACATCTTGCCCAACAGTGGAGCAAGTTCAAGATGCAGTAGAAAAAGTTTTGATAGAGGAAGGACATGCTGCTACTGCTAAATCTTACATTCTTTATAGAGCAGATAGAACAAGAAAAAGAGAAATGAATTCAGATATAATGAAAACTCTTGAGCAGCTTACATTTTCAGATGCAAAAGACAGCGATGTAAAAAGAGAAAATGCAAATGTTAATGCTGATACTGCCATGGGAACTATGCTTAAATATGGTAGTGAAACAGCTAAGAAATTTTATCAGATGTTTGTACTTGAAAAAAGATTTGCTGATGCACATATAAATGGTGATATTCATATACATGATTTAGACTTTTTAACGTTAACTACTACTTGTACACAAATAGATTTAATCAAGCTTTTCAAAGATGGATTTTCAACAGGAGAGGGACATCTAAGAGAACCACAAAGTATAGGAAGCTATGCTGCACTTGCTGCTATTGCAATTCAATCTAACCAAAATGATCAACATGGCGGTCAGTCAATTCCAAATTTTGAATATGCTATGTCAATTGGCGTTAGAAAAACATATAAAAAGGAATATTATAAAAACCTTACAAAGGCAATTGAACTTTTATCAGATGAATCAAAAGATAGTATTGTAGACGAGATAAAAGCTAAAATGGATGAGATTGGAGTATGTCCTACACTAAAAAATAGTAATAATTATCTTGAAAAAGAAAAGAAACTTTTGCTAACTTATTTTGATGAAAAAACAGTTGATAAGTTACAAAAATTTGCTGTTAAGTATACAGAAAAAGAAGTGACAAGAGCAACATATCAAGCTATGGAAGGATTAATACATAACTTAAATACAATGCATTCAAGAGCAGGAGCTCAAGTACCATTTTCATCAATAAACTATGGAACTGATACATCTGCTGAAGGTCGTCTTGTTATGGAACAATTATTACTTGCAACAGATGCTGGTCTTGGAAATGGAGAAACACCAATATTTCCTATACAAATATTAAAGATAAAAGAAGGTATAAATTATAATCCAGGAGACCCTAACTATGATATATTTAAACTTGCATGTAGGGTATCAGCTAAAAGATTATTTCCTAATTTCTCATTTTTGGATGCCCCATTTAACTTAAAGTATTATAAACCTGGTGATTACAATACAGAAGTTGCATATATGGGATGTAGAACTCGTGTTATGGGAAATGCCTATGATAGAACGCGTGAAATAACAAGCGGAAGAGGAAATTTAAGCTTTACTTCGATAAATTTACCACGTCTTGGAATTGAAGCACATGGTGATATAGATAAGTTTTTTAAAATGCTTGATGAAAAACTTGATTTGGTTGTGGATCAACTTATGGCAAGGTATAAAATACAAGCTTCCAAAAAAGTTAAAAATTATCCATTTTTGATGGGTCAAGGTGTTTGGTTAGATTCAGAAAAATTGGGACCAGAGGATGAAGTAGGAGAAGTTTTAAAACACGGAAGTCTAACAGTAGGATTTATAGGTCTTGCTGAAACTCTAAAAGCTTTAATAGGTAAACATCACGGCGAATCAAAAGAAGCACAAGAATTAGGACTAAAAATAATTGGCCATATGAGAGAAAGAATGGATGAAGAAACTAAAAAGACTGGATTTAATTATGCTTTAATTGCTACACCAGCAGAAGGTCTTTCTGGTAGGTTTGTAAAAATGGATCAGAAACGTTATGGTAAAATTGAAGGAATAACAGATAGAGATTACTATACAAATTCTTTCCATGTTCCAGTTTATTATAAATTATCTGCTTTTGATAAAATCAACTTAGAAGCACCATATCATGATTTAACAAATGGAGGACATATAAGCTATGTAGAAGTTGACGGTGATCCTACTAAAAATTTAGAAGCATTTGAACAAATTGTACGTTGTATGAAAGAAGCAGGTATTGGCTATGGCTCAATAAACCATCCAGTTGATCGTGATCCTGTTTGCGGATATACTGGAATAATTGGCGAAGTTTGTCCAAGATGCGGAAGAAGAGAAGAAGATCATACACCACATTTTGAAAGAATAAGAAGGATAACAGGATATTTAGTAGGGACAGTAGATAGATTCAATAATGCAAAGCAAGCAGAGGTAAAAGACAGAGTTAAACATATGTAATTAGAGGTGGATATATGAAGAAAAAATTACTTATGGGTTTTAGTGCTATACTTATTGTCTTTATAATAGTAATTGCAATTATTATTTGCGTAAGAATTAGTCAAAAAGAAACTGCACAAGGTGATAATGAAACTTTAATATATAATGAGGACACAAATAATGAAAATAATAATACTGATGACAGTAATTCTAATATTTATGAGTTAATTACTAGTGAAGAAATTAGAAAAAAATATAATGAGAAACTTCAAAATTCAGATGATAATCTAAAACTACAAGTTATGCTAAACTCTAAGATAGAGGAGTGGGATAGTCAGTCAGTTAGCATTAAAAAATTTGATAGCGGTAAATTTAGTGATATGCAAAAAGCCGCTATACTTCCTTATTATTTAGATACAACAGAGCAAGTAGAAGTATACGGACAACCAGCTTATTATATAGATATGAAAAAATATCAAGATACTTCAAAATATTTATTTGCAGAAGAAATAGATATTACAAAACTATACGAAGTAAACTTAAGGGAAGGAAGAATTAAAGTTTATTTTCCAACTGTCGGAGGAGTAGAAATTTTAAGAGCCGTATCTAATGTATATGATAAGGAAAGCAATCAATATAGGTTAAAGTTTGATTGGTTAAGATTTAAAGAGGACGCTACTAACTATGATAAATCATATGGGTTAGATGATATTTTAGGTACTTTTGAACTTATATATAAAAAGGTAAATAATTCTTATATTTTACTTGAATTAAATAAAATTTAAGTAGATTTAAATATTGGGGGGATATATATGAAAGTAAATATTTGTGGTGGTGAAATTCCACAAGAAGAAGTTAATGCTTATATAAAGCATATTGAAAATCAATTCCCTAATAAAGAAATTGATACACTAGACATAAAACTAGATGGAGAATTTGTAAATTTAAATTACACATTTGCAGAAGTTCCTTTTGAGAGAATAAGAAGAATAACAGGATATTTAGTAGGAACAGTAGACAGATTTAATAATGCAAAAAAGGCAGAAGTAAAAGATAGAGTTAAGCACATGTCTTTTGGTACTATATAGGTATCTTTTAATGTTTAAGTTTGTATAGTAAAAGAGGTTTTTTATATGGAGAATTGTAAAAATTGTCCTTTGTTAGATAAAGATAAATTAAGAATTGCTGGGGTACAAAAAGAATCTATTGTAGATGGCCCTGGTATTAGGTATGTTGTTTTTACACAAGGATGTCCACATCATTGTAAGGGATGTCATAATCCACAAACACATGATTTTAATGGTGGAATGGAAGTAAGTATTTCTAAGATAGCAGAAGATATAAAGAAAAATCCTTTAATCAAAGGAGTAACTATAAGCGGAGGCGAACCTTTTTTCCAAGCGAAACAAGTTTCTAAGCTAATTGATAGTCTTCAAGATAAAAATTATGATTATATGGTATACACTGGATATAACTTTGAAAACTTAGTAAAAAATTCTAATGACAGTAATGGATATATGGATTTATTAAAAAGGACAGATGTGCTTATGGATGGCAAATTTGTAGAAGAATTAAAAAACGAAAATACCGTTTTTAGAGGAAGCACAAATCAAAGAGCAATTGAATGTAAAAATAGCTTACAAACAGGTAATTTGACTTTTCATGAATTTTAAAAATAGGAGAGGTATATATGAATTGTCCTAAATGTAATTATGAAGAAAGCAAAGTAGTTGATTCTAGAAATGTTGATGAATATAATTCTATTAGAAGAAGAAGAGAATGTCTAAAATGTAAAAATAGGTTTACTACTTATGAGAAAATAGAGTATACTCCAATCATGGTAGTAAAGAAAAATGGTTTAAGAGAACAATTTGATAGGGATAAAATTATAAAGGGCATGATTAGAGCCTGTCAAAAAAGACCAGTTAGTTTAGAGCAAATAGAAAAAACTGCTGAGCAAATTGAGTTTGAACTAAATAATTTATTAGAAAAAGAGATAGACTCTTCAAAAATTGGTGATATTGTAATTGAAAAACTAAAAGAACTAGACAAAATTGCATATGTTAGATTTGCATCTGTATATCGTGAATTTAAAGACATAAATGAGTTTAAAAAAGAATTAAATAAATTGTTAAAATAAAATATAACACCCACTATAATTTAAATAGCGGGTGTTATATTTTTTAGCTAAAAAAAGAACAAATGTGTTGACAAACAAAATCAATATGATATAATAAGAACAAAAGTTTGAAAAGAGGAATATATATGATAACAAATTTACATATTAAAAATTTAGGAATAATTGAAGATATTGAAATGGAACTAGATGAAAAATTAAATGCTATAACTGGTGAAACCGGTGCGGGAAAAAGCTTAATTGTTGATGCTATAAAGTTATTATGTGGTCAAAGATTTTCAAAGGAAATGATAAGAAATGGTTGTGATTTTTTATTAGTAGAATGCAATGTTTTTGATGAAAAAAAAGATACAGAAGATAAAAATGTGGTTTTGTCAAGAAAGATATATGCAAATGGAAAGAATATATGTAAAATTAATGGTGAACTTGCTAGTGTTTGTGAGTTAAAAAAATATATGCAAAATATAGTTAATGTTTATTCACAAAATGATAATATGGAACTTTTTGAAAAGAAAAATCACATACTCTATCTAGATAACTATTCAAATGAAATTAAAGTTTTAAAAGAAGAATACAATAAATATTATAGTAAGTATTTAAATATTTTAGATGAATTAAATAAAAATTTAGGAGATGATAGGGAAAGAAAAAGAACACTTGATTTACTAAAATATGAGCTGTGTGAAATAGATGAAGCAAACCTTACTGAAAGTGAAGAAGAATTGCAGCAAAGACATAAAAAGATAATAAATCAAGAAAAAATAAAAGAAGCATCATATATTTCTAAAAATTTATTAGAAAATAATGTTATAGCATCACTAGAAGAAGTAATTAAAAATTTTTCCAAACTATCAAGCTATGATGAAGAATACGCAAAAAGATTGGAAATATTAAATGAGTCTTATTATAATATAAAAGATATATATGAGTTTTTATATGACATACAAAACGATTTAGATTTTGATGAACAAAAAAATCAAGAATTTTTAAAAAGATTAGATTTGATACATACACTAAAAAGAAAATATGGAAACTCCATTGAAGATATTTTAAATTATAGAAATGAACTTATAGTAAAAATTAAAAAGATTGAGAATATGGATTCATATTTAAATTCTCTAAAAAATGAGTTAAATATTACTAAAGATAAAATGAAAAAAATGTGTGAGAAATTAAATGAACTAAGAATTATGTATGCTAAGGAAATATCTTGTAAAATCAATGAACAACTTAACAATATGGAAATGAAAAATGCAAGTATAAGAATTGATGTTACATTGATTCAAAATGAAGAACACAATATAAATGGACTTTCAAATGTTGAATTTATGATAAGAACTAATGTTGGTGATGAATTTTTATCACTTTCGAAAATAGTTTCAGGTGGTGAAATGTCAAGAATATTTCTTGCAATAAAAATAGTACTTGCTGATTCTTATAATATAAAAACACTTGTATTTGATGAAATTGATACTGGAATTAGTGGGCTTGCTTCAAGAAAAGTAGCTGCTAAAATGGCATATCTTTCTAATTGTTGTCAAATTATATGTATTACTCATTTGCCAAATATTACTGCTCTTGCTTCTAGTAATTTTTACATCTATAAAGAGGTTAAAGAGGGTGTAACTAAAACTAATATAAAGAAATTAAATGATAAAGAAAAAACTTGTGAAATTGCTAGAATATCTTTTGGCAAAATAAGTGATGTTGCAATTAAATATGCAATGGAATTACAAAATCAAACAATATAGAACGTATTTAAGTGGTAGAAATAATTAATATATTTTTACCACTTTTCATATAATTTTTTAGGTGATTTGTTTGAAAGTATGTCTAATAAAAAAGGTAAAAGATTTTAGAGATGACAAAAATAGAAAATTAATTTATATCGTAGTTTTTAGTTTTACAGTAGCTATTTTACTTATATCACTTAGTTTTTATTTAGTGACAAATGCTGCAAATGAAGTAAGAAATATAATGGATCTAGCTGTTTCAAATGATTTAGGGAACCTAAAAAAGTACGAATTAAACTATGAACTTATCGTATATTCTAACAAAACTATTAATAGATATACAGCCTATGAGAGTTATATAAAACAAAATGATATAGATGAAACATTTAAGTTTAGTATCATAAATGAAGTAGGAATTGATTTAAATTATGAAATATCAAATAATATGCTAAAAATATATTCTTCAAATCAAATTAATGAATATGTAATAAATGATTATGATATATCTAAAATAAATTTATATAGCTTAAGCACATTTTTTGATATTTATTACGAAATAAAAAATTCTGGGTGCACATGTAATAACAGAATATATAGTAAAGAGGAAGGTAATGTAATAGAATTTGGAATATTATTTGATAAGAATGTCTGTCAATATGAAACTAGTATTTTAAACTACAATAAGATTTTAAGCGAAGAGGGAATACATATAGAGAAATTAAGCATGTTTGTAGATAAAAATACAAAAAATCCTATAAAATATATCGCTTATGGATTGAAAAATGGTGAGGAAAAGGCCCTTTTTGATATTAATTATAACATGGTTAAATTTAACTAAATAAGGTAAAAGTATTTGATTTTTTGAAAATATAGTGTATAATGTAGAGGAGTGTTTATATTTGATTAAAAGAGGAGAAATATATCTTGCAAATTTAGATCCTGTAATTGGTTCTGAACAATCCGGGGTTAGACCAGTTCTTATTATACAAAATGATATTGGAAATAAATATAGTCCCACTGTAATTGTTCTTGCCATAACAAGTAGACCAAAAAAAGTAATTCCAACTCATGTAAGTATAGAAAAAAATATCAAAGGAATTGAAAAGGATTCAATAATACTTGTAGAGCAAGTAAGAACAATTGATAAAGAAAGGCTCATAAAAAAATTAGGAACTTTAGATTTTAAAAAAATGCAGGAAGTAAAAAAAGCACTTAAACTTAGTTTAAACATTCGAGCAAAATTTGAAAACATATTTTATGATTGGTAAGTATTGAGGTGAACTTATGGATAAAAAATCTAAGAAAAATGTAGAGCAAAAAAGAGCTCTAAAAAAAGACAAAGCACCACTTTTGAAGAAAAAAGTAGTAAAAAAGGTAGAAAACAACTTTGAAGAAGAAGATTTTATAAAACCTATTAATATTAATGATATGGGAGATACTACTGAGGTGCAAATTCCACAAGAAGAGGAACAAAAAAATAATATGGAACAAAAAAATAAAAAAAGAATGGTAATAAAAAAGAAAAAGGGTAAGAAAATAGGTTGGAAAATATTTAGGATATTTCTTTTTGTTATGATTGCACTATGTATTATTGGCGGTGGAATTGCTTTTGGCGTACTTACTGGTATAATAGAAGATACTTCTGAGGTTACACTAGAAGATATGATACTAAAAGAAAATAGTACACTATATAGTAGCGATGGTCAAGTTATAGCTCAACTTAAAGGTACAGAAAATAGAGAAATTGTTCAATATAAAGATTTGCCAAGCTATGTTGTTGATGCAGTCACATCTATTGAGGATGAAAGATTCTTTACTCATAATGGTGTAGATATTAAAAGAACTGCAGCTGCAATATTTAATTATGTTATACATTTTGGAAAATCTGATTTTGGTGGAAGTACCATAACTCAGCAACTTGTAAAAAATACAACTGATGATAAAGAAGCTTCTTGGACAAGAAAAATAAGAGAGTGGTATAGAGCAATATCTCTTGAAAAAATTATGAAAAAAGAAGATATTATGGAACAATACCTAAATACTATATATATGGGTGATAACGCATATGGAATTGAAAAGGCAGCCGAAAATTATTTTGGTAAAAGAATAAATGATGTAAATTTAGCAGAAGCAGCATGTCTTGCTGCAATAATTCAGTTGCCAAGCACCTACAATCCATATAATGGTGATGAATCTCGTGCGTTACTTATTGAGAGACAAAAATTAGTATTAAGTCAAATGTTAAAGCTTGGAAAGATTTCACAAGAACAATATGACGAGGCAGTAGCTTATGAGCTTAAGTTTACAAAAGATTATCAAGATGATAATAAAGTGTCAGTGCTTTCGTATTTTGCTGATGCAGTAGTTGATGCGGTAGCAAAAGATCTTGCTGAAAGTAAAGGAATTACTTATAATGCTGCAATACAATTATTATATACAGCTGGTTATCAAATATATACTACACAAGATTTAAATGTTCAAAGTGCCATTGACAGTGCTTATAGTAATGGAAAAATTTTCTATTATGATAGAGATGGAATGTTTATGGATTCTGCCATGGTTGTTATGGATCATACAAATGGTAATGTTGTTGGTTTAATTGGCAGTGCTTTACCAAAAACAACTGATAGAGCTTGGGGTGGTGCAACGCAATCTAAATATCAACCAGGTTCTACTATGAAGCCTATATTTGCATATGGCCCAGCATTTGAACTTGGAGTAGCAGCTCCTGGTACTGGAGTAGATGACTCATACTTCTCAGCTCCTGGTTGGACACCTACTAACTGGTATAATTCTTATTATGGATATGTTACATGTAGAGAAGCTATTGCTAAATCAATGAATATTCCTGCAATTAGAACAGCTCAAAAAGCGGGAGTTGATTATTGTTGGAATTTTGCAAGAAATTGTGGATTAAAGAGCCTAGTAGACAAGGATAAGAGCCTTTCATCTGCTATTGGTGGATTAGAATATGGTGTGTCAGTGCTTGAACTTTGTAATGCATATGCTACAATTGCTAATGGTGGAGTATATGTAGAGCCTAAACTATATACCAAAGTTACAGATAAAGAAGGAAATGTGATACTTACAAAAGAGTCAGAAGTTAAACGTGTTATGAAAGATTCAACTGCATATATGATTACAAGTTGTTTACAATCTGTTGTATCTCCTGGCGGTACTGCATATGGATATGTAAGAGTACCAAATATTGCAGTAGCTGGAAAAACTGGTGAAACAGATAGTGCCAAAGATCAATGGTTTGCAGGATTTACACCATATTATACTATTGCATGTTGGAATGGATATGCAAAGCATGAAAAGGTAATAAGTAGGGGTTATCCTTATCCTAGTGTATCACTTTTCAATACCGTTATGAATTCAATATGCAATGGAAAGCCAGCTGCTTCTTTTACGCAACCATCTAGTGTTATAAGAGCCACAGTATGTAATGTTTCAGGTCTTGTTGCAACAGATGCTTGTAAAACAGAGGTTAGAGGAAATAGAGAAAATAACGACTTATTTGCTAGTGGTTCAGTTCCAACTGCAACTTGTACAATACATAAAACAGCTAAAATTTGCGGTATCACTGGTAAACTTGCAAGTGAGTGGTGTAAGAATACTTCTGATAAATCTTATATAACAAGAGATAATCCTAATTTAAGCATAAAAACAAGTGATTGGGGAGCAATGCTTCCAACAGAAACTTGTGATACATGTAAAAAGTTAGCTGAAGAAGAGGAAAGAAAAAGGCAAGAAGAAGAGGCAGAAAAGAAAAGAAAAGAAGAAGAAGAAAAAAGAAGAAAAGATGAAGAAGAAAAAAGAAGAAAAGAGGAAGAGGAGAAGAAAAACGAAGATAATAAAGTAAATATATATGGC
>CAKPJL010000011.1 GCA_934162655.1 uncultured Clostridia bacterium
AATTAGCAATAAGCATAAAAAAAGGGTCTTTATGTGGCCTTGGTCAAACCGCACCAAACCCTGTACTTAGTACCCTTAGGTATTTTAGAGATGAATATATTGCTCATATTGTAGATAAAAGGTGTCCTGCTGGTGAATGCAAAGCTTTAGCAAAAGTAAAAATTGATAGTAAAAAATGTAGAGCTTGTTCAATTTGTGCAAAAAACTGTCCAGTTGGAGCTATATCTGGTAAGATAAAAGAAGGTCCTTTTGTTATAGATCAAGCAAAATGCATTAAATGTGGTGTTTGTATTTTGAAATGTCCATTTAAGGCTATATCAAAATCATAGGAGGTAGTATATGGATGATAAACAAATAGAACTTACAATTGATGGAATAAAAGTAAAAGTAAATGAAGGCTCAACAATTCTTGAAGCTGCAAGAAAAGTATCTATTGACATTCCAACTTTGTGTTTTTTAAAAGATATAAACGAAGTGGGTGCTTGCCGTATGTGTCTTGTAGAAATAGAAGGGGCAAGATCCTATGCTGCTGCTTGTGTCCAACCAGCACAGGCGGGAATGGTAGTACATACTAATACTCCTGCTTTATTAGACACAAAAAAAACAATACTTGAGCTTATACTCTCAGCACATGAAAAAAAGTGCCTAACTTGTTCTAGAAACCAAAATTGTGAACTGCAAAAACTCGCAAAAAGATTTAATATAGAAGATCTAGATTATGAAGGGGAACTTCCTGAAAAAAATATGGACACAACTTCTGATTGTATAGTAAGAAACACAGCCAAATGTATACTTTGTAAACGCTGTGTGAATGTTTGTAAAAATGTACAAGGTGTATCTGCAATAAGTACATTAAATAGAGGTTTCAAATCCAAAATAGGTGTAGCACTTGATTTAGGAATAAAAAAATCCACTTGTGTTGGATGTGGCCAGTGTGTTATACACTGCCCAGTTGCGGCTCTTAGTGAAAAATCAAATATATCTGAGTTAGAAAAAGTTTTATCAGAACACAAAAAACACATAATAATCCAAACTGCACCAGCTACTCGTGCAACTATTGGAGAAGAATTCGGAGCAAAAATAGGTACTCTAGTCACAAATAAGCTTGTATCTGGCCTAAAGAAATTAGGCTTTGATAAGGTATTTGATACAGATTTTGCAGCAGATGTAACTATAATTGAAGAAGCTACTGAATTTATTTCACGTTTAAAAAACGGCGGTACTCTTCCAATGATTACATCATGTAGCAGTGGATGGATAACTTTTGCAGAAAAATTTTATCCAAATCTACTTAGTAATCTTTCTACCACAAAATCTCCAATGGAAATAATGGGAACACTTGTGAAAACCTATTATGCTAGGATGATGAAAATAAAACCAGAAGATATTTACTCAGTAGCATTAATGCCATGCTCTGCTAAAAAAGCTGAAATAAATAGAGAACAGTTATTACTTTCAGGTGGTATAAAAGCGGTAGATAATGTTCTTACTGTAAGAGAGATGGCAACATTATTAAAGAAAAATAATATTAATATATTAGATTTAGAAGATGCTAGTTTTGATAGTCCACTTGGTATTTCTTCTGGTGCAGGTCATATTTTTGGTACAACTGGTGGAGTTATGGAAGCAGCACTTCGTTCTGTTTCATATTTGCTTGATGGTACTGAAATAAAAAATGTAGAGTTTAAACAAACAAGAGGAGCTAAAGGGATAAAAGAAGCTACAATACAAATTGAAGGAAAACCGCATAAAATCGCAGTTGTACAAAGCTTAAAAAATGCATCGATTGTTATGGATGATATAAAAAATGGAAAATCAAAATATAGTTTCATAGAAATAATGACATGTCCTGGTGGATGTATAAATGGCGGTGGTCAACCAATAATTCCTGAAAGTGTTTCATCAAGAATTGATTATAAAGATTTAAGAGCAAAAGCTTTATATAAAGCAGATAAAGAATCAACATATAGAGAATCACATAAAAATCCAGATGTAAAAAAACTATATAATGATTTTTTAATAGAACCAAATGGAAAAATAGCACATGAATTGCTTCATACATATTATACAAAACAAGATTGTTACAAAGAAGACTAAAAGGAAGAGTTTGAATTCTCTTCCTTATATATTTTTTATTTTTATATTTATAAAATATTCTATACTCTTTAATGAATCTATCTATAATTTTTAATACTCATTTTTAATTTAAATAACTTAATACTTCTCCCAATTTTTCACTTGAAATAACAATTTTTTCTCCACCATATGTTAAAATTCTATTTTTAGGAATTATATAGTTGGTATTTGTAGCTTTAGATATCTCTTTTAAAAGCTCTTCAAAATTATTAAAGGAAATAATTTTACTTTTTTATGTTCCATATAAATAATATCTTGTCCGACTTTATCAACATTATAAAAATCTACCTCACAATCAATCTCATCAGATAGTATAATGATTTTTTCAAACTTGTTAAATTTGTGTGCGTAAGAATCTTTAAATAAAAGAATTATAAATGAAAATGTAAATATTAAAATACCACCATATATTAACACTAACAAAATAATTCTTTGATTTTTTTGGCATATACTTCACCTCGTCTGTACTATATCGTATATTATAAATCTTTATAAATAAATATAAATAATAAGTTATAGTTAATATATAATATCAGCTATAATCCATAAATATTGATTTTTAAGTAAAATTGTAGTATAATGTTAGAAGTGTTTATAAATTGCCTAAAATAATTTTTAAAGGGGATTTAATTATGGACTTTAAAGAATCATTTGTTAACTTAAAAGCCAAATTTCAATGCTTTATGTGCCGTAAGAAGCATTACTGTCTTTTAAGAGATTTCCCGTGTAAGAGGATTTGCAACGAGTTGCACTTAAAAAACTGCTCTAATTTGCACGACGATTGTTACAAAAGGAAAAAATAAAAATTAAAACAGCTAGTTTCTCTAGCTGTTTTTGTTTTATTTTATTATAACATTTACTATTTTTCCAGGAACTACTATAACGTTTTTAATTTCTTTGTCTTGTAAATATTTTAATGTTCTCTCATCATTTGATACTAATGAAATTATATCTTCTCTACCAGTTGTAGCCTCTATTTCAATAGTATATCTAAATACACCATTTATTTGAACTGGAAGTGTTATAGTGTCACTTACCAATTTTTCACTATCAAAAGTAGGCCATTTTTGTTCAAATACATATCCACCAAAATTTAATAGCTCCCAAAGTTCCTCTGTAATATGAGGTGCTATTGGATTTAATAGTATAATAAGTGGTTTAATATATCCATTCCATACTTTTTCTTGTTTATATAAAGCATTCACATAGCTCATCATAGCAGCAATAGCAGTATTATACTTCATTTGGTCAATATCTTCTGATACCTTTTTTATTGTTTTATGAAGTTCTATTTCTAACTCTTTTGATTCTATTTTTTCAGATGTAGCAAAATTTTCTAGTCTCAAAACTCTATCTAAAAATTTTCTTACACCTTTTACTCCATTTTCAGACCAAGGAGCTGCCATTGTATAGTCTCCAATAAACATTGTGTATGCCCTTAAAGTATCTGCACCATATTTGTTTACTATATCATCTGGGTTTATGACATTTCC
Organism: uncultured Clostridia bacterium; assembly: GCA_934162655.1. Taxonomy (GTDB): domain Bacteria; phylum Bacillota; class Clostridia; order TANB77; family CAG-465; genus CAG-465. The sequence continues at coordinate 3,630 of CAKPJL010000011.1, forward strand.
CTTCGATTTAGACATTTTTTCACCATCTGGTCCTAATATAAGCCCTTGATATGTACGTTTAGCATATGGTTCTTTTGTTGGAACTATACCAATGTCATATAAAAATCTATGCCAAAATCTAGAATATATTAAATGACGAGTAACATGTTCCATACCACCATTATAATGGTCTACTGGTAACCAATATTTCATTTTATCCATACTTGCAATTTCATTATTATTTTTTGGATCAATATATCTTAAAAAATACCATGATGATCCGGCCCACTGTGGCATTGTATCTGTTTCACGAACTGCATGTCCACCACATTTTGGACAAGTAGTATTTACAAAACTATCAATTTTTGCAAGAGGTGACATACCATCTTCACCCGGAACAAAATTTGTAACTTCTGGAAGTTTTAGTGGCAAATCTTCTTCTCTTAAAGGAACAAGTCCGCACTTTTCACATTTTACTATTGGAACTGGTTCACCCCAATATCTCTGGCGAGCAAACGCCCAATCTTTCATATGATAATTTGTTTTGGATACGCCTATCCCATTTTTTTCTAGTAAATCTTTTATTCTTATTTTAGCTTGTTCTACACTCAAACCATTAAGAATATCAGAATTTATCATTACACCTGTTTTTATATCTGTATAGGCTTCTTTTTCTAAATCTACCTTAACTTCATTTGATGATACAACCTGTTTTATCGGTAAACCATATTTTTTAGCAAAGTCATAATCACGTGTGTCATGTGCCGGTACTGCCATAATTGCTCCAGTGCCATATGTAGTCATAACATAATCAGCAACATATATTGGCAATTTTTCCAAAGTTACAGGATTTATAGCATTTATTCCTTCAAGTCTTACTCCCGTTTTGTCCTTTGCAAGCTCCACTCTTTCGAATTCTGTTTTCTTTTTAGCTTCTTGCTTATATTTTAAAACCTCATCGTAATTTTTTATATTATCTTTTAAATCTTCAATTATTTTATGCTCCGGGGCAATTACCATATATGTAACTCCATATATAGTATCTGGTCTTGTAGTATACACTTTCAAATTATGGTTAATACCATCAAGTCCAAAATCTATTTCAGCTCCCTCAGATTTACCAATCCAATTTTCTTGTTCCATTTTTACTCTATCCGGAAAATCAAGATTATTTAGTTCTTCTAATAATTTATCTGCATAATCGGTTATTTTTAACATCCAAACTTCTTTTTCAAGTTGTGTTGTTTCATTATCACATCTATCACACTTTCCGCCTTGTGATTCCTCATTTGCAAGCACGACTCTACACTTTGGGCAGTAATTAACATATGTCTTTGCTTTATATGCAAGTCCTTTTTCAAACAATTTTAAAAATATCCATTGTGTCCATTTAAAGTAATCAGGATCTGTTGTATCAATAACCCTTGACCAATCAAAAGAAAAACCAACTGACTTTAGCTGTTTTGTAAAAGTTGCTATATTTTGATCTGTTACCTTCCTTGGATGTATTCCCATTTTCATTGCGTAGTTTTCAGTTGGAAGACCAAAAGCATCAAATCCTATTGGGAACAAAACATTTTTTCCTTCCAAACGTTTTTTTCTAGCTTGTACCTCCATCCCCATAAAAGCTCTGACATGTCCTACATGAAGTCCTGCACCTGATGGATAAGGAAATTCTATAAGACCATAAAATTTTTCCTTTGAAGTATCATCTTTAGCTTCAAAACATTTTTTATCTTCCCATACTTTTTGCCATTTTTCATCTATCTTTTTTGAATATTCCATAAAAATTCCCCTTTTTAGTTTTCTAATTCTATTTTATCACAATTGTATTAAAATTTCCATATATAGCCATGAATTTTACAAATCAATTATAATAGCAAAAAAACAGATTTAAAAAAATCTGTTTTTTTTCGCTAGTAGCACTTTGTTTTATAGTTAATTTAATCTATACCTTTTTGCCTAACTCTTACTAGAAACTCTAGCTAAACATTTCTTAATATAGTTCATACATTTAGTATGATCACTATCATTGATATAAATCATGTCATGTAATGAAAAAGCATTTAAATATAATTTTGCTAACTTTTCGTCACCTAAAATCCGTGCTTTCAATTCCTTTCTTTTAATCTTATTTTTATACTCTAAAGTCACCTCTCTTACTATTTTTAAACTTTCCATAAGAAAATCGTTACTTCCAACATAATCGCCTTTTGCACCTATAAGTATCATCTTAAAACTGCCTCCTAATTTTATTTGGAATATTAAAAATTAAACATATAGGTATTGTATCACATTTTTACTAAGAAATCAAACAAAAAGTGCCAGATAAATATTTATATCTAAGCACTAATAAATTTAACTATTCTTGTTCAGGAGCACCAACAGGACAAACCGCTTGACATGCTCCACACTCTATACATTTTTCTTTATCTATTACATACTTGCCATCGCCTTCTGATATTGCACCAACTGGACATTCAGGTGCACAAGCACCACAACATACGCATTTATCTGTAATTTTATATGACATACCAATCACTCCTCCTTTCTATTATCATCTTTTACTTTATTAGTAAATTTTACTTCAGATACAGGATATGTTTCATATCTTACATCATCGTCTTCTTCACCAAATTTAACTTTTACTTTAAGCCCTAATATATCTACACTTGTTACTCTACCCTTTTCACCTGCAACCGTAACATATGAACCAACCTTTGGAAGCTTATCTAAATTTTCCTTGTATACTTCTTGCTCATATCTTAGACAACACATAAGCTTTCCACAAGCTCCTGAAAGTTTTGGCATATTTATTTGTAAGCCTTGTTCTTTTGCCATTTTTATTGTAACCGGTTCAAAATCTTCTAGATGAGTTCTACAACATACTTCTCTACCACATATTCCTAAATTTGGATATGCCTTAATTTCATCACGTGGTCCTATTTGTCTTAATTCTATTCTTGCCCTAAATTCATTTGCAAGTAATTTAACAAGTTCTCTAAAATCCACCCTATCCTCTGATGAAAAATATATAGTAAGCTTTGACATATCAAAGGTATATTCAGCTAAGATAATTTTCATATTAAGCTTGAGATCTTTGACCTTTTTTACACAAAACTCAAGAGCCTCTTTTGCAAGTTCCTTATTTTTCTTTTCTCTTTGTAAGTCCTGTTTTCCAGCTGGCTTTATAACTTTGCCTATTTGGGAATTTTTGGGAATATTTTCTTCATCTAATACTTTAACAACACGTGCTATTTCTTGCCCTCTATCAGAATTTGCAAGTAACAAATCCCCAACATTAAATGTATACTTACCTACATTCAAATATACTAATTTACCAGTGCTTTTAAATCTCACTGCAACAATATTTTTCAAACTTGTACTCCCTTTCTAAATGTTCTTAATCATATTAAGTATCATATTATCTATAACTATATCATAATTGCCATTATTTTTCAATCTAATAAATGCTTTTTCGACAAATTTAACTAGTAAATAATTTCCATTATTATATAGCAAAAACTCCAGATATTTTAGCATCTGTTTGTCATCAAAAACATCTTGACTTTTTTTCATTGCTCCTATTATATCCTTTTTTATTATATCATTATATAGATCATATACATGATTATATGTTTCAAATTTATTATTTATAATAATATCCGTTGCAAGACCAATTGATCCACTTATATACTTTATTAAGTTATCATCTAACTCCTTATTGTACATTCTTTTTATATATAACCTTAATTCATCATCACCAGTTCCAAAAAATTTAATTTTATTTACCCTAGACATAATGGTAGGTAGAAAGTTACTCTCCCTATCTGATATTATTATAATATGCACATACTTTGGCGGTTCTTCGAGTGTCTTTAATAAAGCGTTCTGTGCAGCAGTATTTAGATATTGTCCATCGTCTATAATATATACCTTACTATCTGACATCACAGGAGCTATATATATATCTTCTATTATTTCTTTTCTTATCTTTTCAACAGATAAATCTTTTTTATCTTCATCTCTACATATATATTTATAATCTAAACAAGTATCCAAATTATTAGTGTTTAAAAGTACCTTTGCAAATTCTTTTGCAAGTAGTGCTTTTCCACATCCTTTAATTCCACAAAATAAATAAGCATGTGAAACTGTATTGCTTCTAATAGAATTTTGCAACAATTCTTTTTGTTTTGTATTTCCAATTACATTTTCAAACACACTTATTCACCTTCCTTATATTTTGCCTAATCTATTTAATGGCCAAACCCTAATCCCTACATATCCTGTAACTTTTTGTAATGGAATACAACCAAAATATCTGCTATCCATACTATAAAGTCTATTATCTCCCATAACATATATACAATCTTCAGGAACAGTAACATCAAAAAATGCACCACCAAGTGTAGTATACTTATTAGTTAAGTATTCTTCTTCTAATTTTTCCCCATTTCTATAAACTTCACCAGATGCTGTAACTTCAATATGATCACCTGGAAGACCTATTACTCTTTTTATATATTCTGTCTTACCTACTCCCATAAAATAATATGTAAAAGCATCCATACCTTTTTTCTCTATAAATTTTGCACTAACATCTTCTAGGTTAGAAGATGGTTCAACATTTATATTTAGGGGTGCCTCAAATATTATTATATCTCCATATTTTAAATCTTTTTTAAATACTTTTGATCTTTGTATTGTAACTCTCTCACCTTCAATTGCAGTAGGATACATTGAGGTTTGTCTTATACACGAAATAGTTCCAAAAAAATAGTTGATTATTAGATATAATACATATGCAATTAAAAAGCATATTATCCATTCAATGATTTCTCTAAATACTTTTTTTCCATTCATCTTACTTAAACTATCATTAACATTTTTTTTCTCTTGTTCCAATTTAGTACCTTCTTTCATATAACAATAATTTTAACACACTATATAAAAAAAAACAAGAAAAAATAAAGTTAGAAACATAACTTCTAACTTTATTTAATATCATTTAGTGAATATTTGCACCATTTTCTAAGGTGCCTTGATTTGAATCTAAAACTAGTAATTTTACCACATCGCTATCACCTGCTGCAAGAAGCATTCCATTTGATTCTACTCCTCTTAATTTAGCTTTTTTCAAATTTGCTACAACTACTACTTGTTTTCCTAAAAGTTCTTCCTCACTATAATACTTAACCAGTCCTGATACTATTGTACGTGGTTTTTCTTCACCTAAGTCAACTAAAAGTTCATATAGCTTTTCTGAGTTTTCTACTCTTTTAACTTCTTTTATTTGTCCGACTTTAAGTTTAATCTTATCTAATAAATCTATTGTAATTGTATCATCTACTTTTTGTATTTCTTCTTTTACTTCTTCCATTTTATTTTTCACTTCCTTGTCATCTTTTTTTGGTATCTCTATTCTTGGAAATAAGTTACTACCTTTTTTTATTTTTTGTCCATTTTCTAATAAATCAAATTTTGATGCTGACTCAAAATTTGTAAGATTGTCTATACCATCAATTCCTAATTGTTCAAATATCTTAGTTGGTGTTTCAACAAAGAATGGTTGTAGTAGTACAGCAATAATTCTTATAGATGAACATAAATTATATAAAACAGTATTTAGTCTATCATAATCTTCATTTTTAGCTAAAATCCATGGCATTGAAAGATCAATATATTTATTAGAAAATCTAATAAGTTCCCATATTTTTGAAATTGCGTCATTAATTTTGAATTCATCCATGTATTTTTCTACTTCTATTTTTGTTCTAAGTGCTAAATTTATTAAATCACTGTCATATGGCTCATTTTTTGTACCTTTTTTTAGTATCCCTAAATTATACTTTTCAACCATTGCAGTTACTCTACTTACAAGATTTCCCAAATCATTTGAAAGATCAGAATTGGATTTTTCTAAAAATAATTCTTCTGAAAAATTTCCGTCCTGTCCAAGTGATACCTCATGAAGTAAGAAATACCTTAAACTATCTACTGATGTTTCATCTATATATACTCTTGGGTCTTTGTAGTTTCCAAAAGATTTAGATATTTTTGCACCATCAACTACAAGCCAGCCATGTCCAAATACTTTTTTAGGAAGCGGTAGATTAAGTGCCATTAAAAGTGCTGGCCATATAATTGAGTGGAATCTAAATATTTCTTTACCTACTAGATGAATGTCTGCTGGCCAATACTTTTTAAACAGTTCATCATTTGAACTTAAATAACCAAGTCCTGATATATAATTAGATAGTGCATCAATCCAAACATATACTGTTTGCTTTTTATCAAAAGGTACTTTAATTCCCCAATTAACACTAGAACGTGAAACGCAAAGGTCTGTTAAACCCTTCTTCATAAAATTCTCCATCATTTCATTCTTTCTAGATATTGGTTCTAAAAATTCTGGATGTTCATTATAATATTTAATTATTTTATCTTGATATTTTGAAAGTCTGAAAAAGTAACTTTCTTCTTTAACAAGTTCCACATCTCTACCACAGTCTGGGCATTTTCCGTTAACTAGTTGACTTTCTGTCCAAAAGGATTCACATGGAGTACAGTATTTGCCTTCATATGATGACAAATATATATCACCTTGATCATATAATTTTTGAAATATTTTTTCAACACATTCCACATGTTCCTTATCAGTTGTACGAATATACTTATCATACTTTACTCCAAGTCTTTCCCATAAATCTTTTGTATCATCTACAATTTCATCTACATAGGCTTTTGGAGTCTTTGCAGCCTCACTTGCTTTTTTTTCTATTTTTTGCCCATGTTCATCTGTTCCTGTCATAAAAAATACATCATAACCTTTTAGTCTTTTGTATTTGGCAATTGTATCTGCAACAACAGTACAATAACAATGGCCAACATGAAATTTACCACTAGGATAATATATTGGTGTTGTTATATAAAATTTTTTATTTTCCATTTAATTTTCCTCCTCCATATTTATAACTGCAACAGATGTGGCAAATTCACTTATATGTGATATACTAACATCTACTTTTATATTTCTTTGTTTTAATATTTTGTTTAAATCGTCATTTAAAAAATTAACTTCTGGCCTTCTTTTTAGCTCATCTACATTTAGTATTTCTACATCTTCTAGTAAATATTCAAAATTGTAATCAATCAAAAATTTAGAGATTGCTTTATATATAGCTTCTTTTGCTGCAAATCTGCCTGCATATCTTTGATATTTATACTCACTTTTAGAAAGTTCAATATCATCAATTTCTTTTTTTGAAAATATTTTTTCTTTAAACCCATTAACCAAATTGATTGCATCTTTTACTCTTTTGACTTCTATTATATCTGTCCCACAATATACCATATTCTTCTTATTTCTCCACTTATATTTAACAAATATATATTACACTGATTTACCATAAAAGTCAAGGTTTTTCAAAGTTTTGAAACTTTTATTAAAAAAACTATTGATTTTTAAAATTAAAGATGCTATAATAATAAAGTCAATCGGGATGTAGCGCAATTGGTAGCGCACGTGGTTTGGGACCATGGGGTTGCAGGTTCAAGTCCTGTCATTCCGACCAGTATTTAATACCAGCCTTTATTGAAATATCAGCAAAGCTGGTATTTTTATTTACATAATCAAAATTCTTAAATATTTTCTTTATAAATCGTCAAAAGTCTTTATTTATAAGTGTTTTTACTACTTTTGCCTTTTTCAAACTTTCTCATTATTTTTTACAAATAGGTGTATGTTAGTCAATGATGTGAAACAAATTCATTCAAATAATATGATTGAATTTGTTTCTTTATATTAAGCTATCATTAATTCTGCTCTTTTTTCTTTTGGTGTTAAATATCCTAATACTGCCATAAGTATTCTGTTTGATCTTTTTAGATATGTAGCTCCTTGTTTTCTTAAATCTTCTAAACTATAAAATGTAAGCCAACTATAAAATCTTTCATTATCATTTCTATGACTTCTTTCAACTTTACCATTGTGTTCTGGCGTTCTTGGTCTTATTTTATGATGTTTTATTTCTAATTCCTTTAATAACTTCTCCATTGGATGTATTTTCTTTATCTCTGCTTGATTATATGTAAATTCTATTCCATTATCTGTTTGTATTTCTTTTGTTTTATAACCATAGTATCTTATACATCTTTGTATAAAATCTACTGTATTCATCGATGTATGTTCCTCATACCAATATAAGTACCTTTCTCTACTTGCTTCATCTATACAGGTATATTGATAATATCTTATCTCTTTTGATAAATTTTTCACTTTACATTCTAATGGTACATATTTAACATCTATCTGCCATTTTTCGCCTATTTGCTTTGGTGTATGATATTCTTTGTCGTGTTTCTTTGATGTTCCTTTTATTTCTGGATTATTATAATATCCGATTTTTCTTAATACACTATATAATGATGCCGGTCTTCTTTTATATCCTTTATTTATCTTTAACTTATACCATATTTCATTTAATGTTATATGTGGATTCCTTTTTATTAAATCATTTATCCATTTTATTTCTTCATCTGTATGTTCTGCTGGATGTTTGCTTAATGGTCTATGTGATTTATCTTTTATACTTTCTTTTGTTCCATCATATTTTTTATTCCATCTCCATAAAGAAGTTCTTGATATATGGTACTTTCTACATACATATTCTATGTCTCCACAATTTCTATACATTTCTACTGCTTTGGTGGGGTGAAGCTGCTTGGCCTATAACATCACTAATAAGTAATATAGACTTTAGTGGCAAAACTGTTATACCTTTTTGTACATCAGCTTCATCCTCTTTAGGAAATAGTGCAAAAAATTTGAAAGAAGTGGAAAAAGGTTCAGAAAATTGGCTTGAGGGAAAAAGATTTAGTTCAAGTGCTAGTGACACAGAAATTAAAACTTGGTTAACTAGCCTAAATTTATTATAGAAAGGATTGATTATTATGAAACAAACTGCTGGAAGAGATATACTTGGAAATTTAGCACCAGAATTTGCTAGATTAAATGATGACGTATTATTTGGTGAGATTTGGTCAAGAGAAGATAAATTATCTCTTAGAGATAGAAGTATGATAACAATAAGTGCTCTTATGGCACAAGGATTATTTCCACAACTAAAATCACATATAAAGCTTGGAATGAAACATGGAATTACAAAAGAGGAAATGGTAGAAATGGTAACTCAACTTGCATTCTATACAGGTTGGGCAAAAGCATGAAGTACATTTCCTATAATTGATTAAATATATAATGGTAAGGAGTAAATTAAAATAAAACTTTTACAGTATTTATAGTTATACATAAAATATAGGCAATACAAGAAAAATACCAAACTCCGTAAATTATTGACAAAATCGATCCTAAAAAATTTTTAAATATAAATAATATAAAAGTAGAGAAATTTGTGATATAATGGTGAAAATTGCGTTATTATATGTTACAATAAAGTGCAAAGCAAAATAAAAAAATATTATTATTTGCTTATTTGTGAAACGGAGTAGATACAAGTGAAAAATGATACCAAAAATTTAAGTAAGTTAATTAAATATTATAAAAAGTATAAATTTTTCTCTATACTAGTTGTTGTATTAAGTTTAGGATATGCAGGAATATCATTATTATCACCAATATATGAAGGAAAATTGTTAGGTTATTTTGAAAACTTTAATAAAGAAAACATTTTAAAAACAGCATTATTTTTAATGGCATTAAGAATTGTAATTGAGATAGTTACAAACTTATGGTCAAGAGTAGTTTTGAAATTAAATGGAAAAGTTAATTTTGATTTAAAAAGTGATATGTTAGAAAGCCTAACAAACTTTGAAGTAAAAAATTTTGATAATACAAATTCGGGGCTTTTTATATCAAGATTAAATAAGGATACTACTGAATTATCGGAATTATTTGATTATATAACAGACGATTTATCTGGTGTAATACTTAATGTTAGTTTTATAGTTTATGTTTCTTATCTTAATATATATTTAGGTTTATATTTGATTTTAAATGTAATATTTATTTATATTTTAACATCAAAAAAATTATATTATTATAAAAGTGCAAAAAAAGATTATAAAGAAAAAGATGAAAAAGTTGTAGGATTATACACAGATGTAATAAGAGGAATAAGAGAGATTAAAGATCTTAATTTAAAATCAATAGTTTTACGAGATGTCAATAAAAGACAAACAGAAACAATAAAAGCAGAAATAAAAAGTATACATACTAAAAGGACTTGGAATAGGTGGATAAAAGCATTCCAACATATATTAGACTTTATTTTTATATTACTATCAGTTTACTTTATTATAAATAATACACTTCAAATCAGCTCATTTATGATAATCTTTCTATATAAAAATAAAGTGTTAGATTTAATAGATTATATATCAGAAATAAGGGAAAAATTAGCGGATGGAAAAGTTTCTGCTTCAAGAGTGTTTGATATAATTACATATAATTCTTTTAGCAAAGAAATTTATGGAACAACAAAATTGGATAATATAAAGGGAAATATAGAGTTTAAAAAAGTAGTATTTAAATACAATTCAAATAAATTGTTTGAAAATTTGACTTTCAAAGTTGAACCAAACAAGATGATTGCAATCGTTGGTAAAAGTGGAGAGGGAAAATCAACTATTTTGAAATTGATAAGTAAAAGTTATAGTGCAAATAGTGGAGAAATATTGATAGATAATCACAATATAAATGACTTATCAGAAGAAACTATAAAAAATAGCATATCAGTAGTTTCTCAATCACCTTACATTTTTAATTTATCAATAAAAGAAAATATTAAATTAGCTAATTCATATGCGACAGACGATGAAATAATAGAAGTCTGTAAAAAGGCACAAATTCATGATGTTATTATATCAATGAAAGATGGTTATAATACTCTTGTTGGAGAAAATGGAGTTATTTTAAGTGGTGGTCAAAAACAAAGAATTGCTATTGCAAGAGCCTTAATAAAGAAATCAAAGATAATTTTACTAGATGAGGCCACAAGTTCATTAGATAATAATAATCAAGAAAAAATAAAAAATGTTATTAAAGATCTAGCAAAAGACCATACAATTATTATTGTTGCACATAGATTAAGTACAATAGTAGATTCTGATAATATTTTTATTATAGATAAACACAAAATAAGTGCTAGTGGAACACATAATGAATTAATGAAAAATTGTGCTGAATACAGAAATTTGTATGAGATAGAAGAGTAAGTAGATTAATATTTAATTTGATAATAATAATAATTAAATGACTGAGTTTAAAATCAATATAAGTTTCCAAGAATAGTAAAAAAAATTGTATAAACTAAAAAAATTTATTTAAATGCTAGTTATACAGAGATTAAATCACACATAAAGCTTAAAGTAGACCACAGAATTACAAAAGAGGAAATGGTATGGTAACTCAACTTGCATTTTATACAGGTTGGGCAAAAGCATGGAGTACATTTCCTATAATAGATGAAATATATAATAGTAAGGAGTAAATTAAAATGAAAACTTTAATAGTATATTATAGTTACACAGGAAATACAAAAAAGAAGCTAACGCAATTAAAAATCGTTTAAATTATGACATATTAGAACTTATGCCTAAAATACCTTTTTCTGACAATTATGATGAGGTAGTAGCCGAATATCAAAATAATTCCATAGAAGATAAATCTATAGAAATAAACGATATAGGAATTGATCTAAAAGAATATGATAAAATTATAATTGGATCTCCTGTATGGTGGTATACAATTTGTCATGTTATAACTTCTTTTTTAAAAAAATATGATTTATCAGGAAAGAAAATATATCCTTTTGCTACTAATGCAGGTTGGCTTGGAAAAACATTTAAGGATATAGAAAAATTGTGTCCTAATTCAGAAGTTGAAAAGGGCATGAATATTGTATTTGAAAGCTATACAGATAATCTAGTTACTAGTAAACAAGAAATTGATAAATGGATTCAAGAATTATAAATTCTAAATAGATAATTAGTTTATAGTATCTTATTTTATGATATATAATGCTTTAGAAAAACAGGTGTTAGTTTTTTAAGCATACTTTAATTTCTACAACACTTGTGAAGTGTTGCTCGGTACTATATCTAAAAGATTTTATACAATAGTTGAATTTAGTGTTTTTGAAGATTTTATTAGTTTTGAGATAAAACTTAAAAGGTAAAGTATGTAATAATTTAATTTGTTATATACTTTATTTTTTTGTCATGTTATGGTAGAATTTAGAAGAATAATTACAAAAATGAAATAGTAAAAAAGGAACAACAAAAATGAAAAATAGTTTTTTAAACAGAACACTAAAAGGAACAAAATTTTATATAGTATTAACACTAATATTAAGTGCAATATATTCAAGACTTTTAGTTTTGATACCAATGTTCATACAATATGCACTTGATGGAATTATAATGGGAGATGAAAATGTAATTCCAACTTTAATAAGAAAATTATTCTATTCAGATAGTAAAATATCAAAAATTATAATACTTGTTTTAGTGTTAATATTAGTAAATGTATTAGTATTTATAGTAAATTATTTGAAAAGTAAAATTAACACAAAATTCAATTTAAAAATAAATAAGAATGTTAAAGAAATAATATTAAAACATATACCAAAAATAGAATATATGCAGTATAGCAGTATAGATAAATCTAATGTAATACAAAGAGTAAATAATGATGCTACAACTTATTCAGAATTCTTTAATTCTCAAATAAATCTATTTTTTGATACAATTTTTGTTATTATATTTGCAGTTGCACAAACTTTAAAATTAAATAGCACAATAGGATTATTTATAGGCATAATTTGTTGCTTAATAGTCCTTTTATCAATATGGTATTTTAAGATTTCAAAACAATTAGTTGAAGATATTGTTGATATGAATAAAGAGGTAATAAATAAAACGACAATAGGAATTGAAGAATCTAAGATGTTAAAAATCTTTAATAGAAAAGATAAAGAGATAGAAGATTTTTCAAAAATGAATAGTGAATATAAAAGAAAAGATATAAAATTAGCTAAAATAAAAGTATTATATGGAATAGGAACACATACTTTAAGAAACTTTAAAGAGCCATTTATATTATTATGGGGTGGAATTTTAGTTGTAAAAGGAGAACTCACACTTGCAACAATATCAATATTATTAACATATAGTACAAAAATATTAGAGTATGTATATAAATCAGTAGATAAATTAAAGGCAGTCAATGAGTTTATAGTTGCTTATAAAAAGTTAGCAGAACTAATGAAATTAGAAGAAGATCAAGAAGTAAATCCTGATGTAAAACTTGATGGAGATATTGTTTTTGAAAATGTTTCTATAAAATTAAATGATAATACAATATTGCAAGATTTGAATTTTAAAATAAAAAAGAATGAAAATATAGCAATTATTGGAGATAATGGTTCGGGGAAAACAATTATATCAAAAACAATGTTAGGGTTTTATGATTATACAGGAAATATCTATATAGGAAAATACAATATAAAAGATATTAGTAAAAAAAGTTTAAGAAACTACATAGGAGTGGTTCTCCAGGATTCATATTTGTTTACAGATACAATTAAAAATAATATTAATGTAACGAATAAAAATATTGAAGACCAAAAGATATTAGAGGTATTAAAGTTAGCTGAAATATATGAAGACATAAAAAGATTTGATAATACAATTAATTATACGATAGGTAAGGGCGGAAACAATATTTCTGGAGGTCAAAAACAGAGAATAGCGATAGCAAGAAGTCTAATTAAAGAAAATAAAATTATTATTTTTGATGATTCATTGTCAAAACTTGATAAAAAGACGAAAATTAATATATTAAATAATATTATAGAAATGAAAAAAGGAACAATCATTATTTCGCATGATTCAGAAGTTGTAAGAAAATGTGATAAAGTCTTATTTATTAATAATAAAACTATAGAAGAAGGTTCTCATGAAGAATTAATGAAAAACAATGTGTTATACAAAGATATTATAGAAATAAGCAATAATAAAATATTAGAAGATGAGGAATTATAAATAATGTTAAAGGAAATTTTTAAAAATTATAAAAAACAAGCAATTAAATTAGCAATTCGGCTGGTTTATTACTAGTATTATGGTTGTAGCTTTTATAGCTTATACAATAATAATGGTAGAATATGCAATACCTAGTAAAAATATAAATTTAATAATAATATTAGGTATAAGCTATTCTGGAGTTAATATATTGAGATCAATTGCAACATTTTTTGAAGATTTTAATGATGTAGGATTTGAAAAACAATTACAAGCCGATTATCGTGAAAAAATTTATAAAAAATTACAAAATACTAAACAAAGTAATTTAGACAAAATAAGAGTAGGAGAAATATTAGAAAATATTATAAATGACACTAAAGAATTTTCTATGTGGTATGGAACTGGAATATGTAGGTCATATTTTGCAGGAATAGTAAGATTAGTAGGAGTATTATTGGTTCTAGCTTATTTAAATATTCCTATTGTTACAATAACATTTTTAATATATATAATAGGATTTTTTGTAACACATATTTTCAATAAAAAATCAATTCAATATACAAAGCTAAAAAGAGAAGCAAATGCTAAAATATTAAATTGGTCTAATGAACAAGTTCAAGGATATTCTACAATAAAAGCATTAGAAATTGAAGAAGAGAGATTAAAAGAATTAAAAGTGTTAATTTCACAATATGAAAAGTCTGCCAATAAATTAGAAAAAAATATTAGAATATATAGTTGCTTATATGATTTTATAGTTTCTTTTGTAGGAGTAATCAATATACTAATAGGTTCTATTAGTGTAGAGCAAGGAATTATAACATATGGTGCTATGATAATACTTGCAAGATACATATCTTCGCCAGAAACATATGCTAGATGGGTAATAGAAGGATTTCAATATAGAAATGTTGGAAAAATATCGTATGAAAAAATAAATAGTATTTTACAAAATGAAGAAGAAAATATCGATGTTGGAATTGAACTTAAAAAAGTAGAAAAAATTGAATTTAATAATGTTAGTTTTTCATATAATAATGATAAAAATGTATTAAATCATATATCATTTGAAACACAAAGAAATCAAAGCATTGCATTAATAGGAAGAACTGGTAGTGGAAAGACAAGTTTAGTAAATTTGCTATGTAGATTTTACGATTTAAATGAAGGAACAATTAAAATAAATGGAAAAGATTATAGAGAATACAGTATAAGAAGTTTAAGAAATAAAATAGGATATATAATGCAAAAAGTTGTAATATTTGATGGTACAATTTTAGAAAATATAAACTATGCAAATAAAGATATTTCAAAAGATGAAATAATTAGAATTTGTAAAAAATTAAATTTGCATGAAAAGATAATGAGCTTAAAAGATGGATATGAAACTAAAATTTCAAACGATACAGATATTTTCTCAACAGGTGAAAAACAATTGTTGAATTTCACAAGAGTTATGGTAGAAGAGCCAGAAATTATTATATTAGATGAAGCAACAGCATCACTTTCATACAAATCGGAAATGATGGTAAGAAAAGCAATAGAAGAAATAACAAAAGGAAAGATAAGTTTTATTATAGCACATAGATTATCAACAATAAAAAATTGTGATAAAATATTGCTTATGAAAGATGGAAAAATAATAGAAGAAGGAAATCACAATGAACTTATGGAAAAACAAGGAGAATATTATGACCTAGTAGGAGCTTAATAAAATTCTCTATACAAAGATTCTACTGTGCTAAAAAAATAAGTCAAGATTAAATGTATGTGCTATCGCACAACCTTGACTTATTTTTATAATCACTAAGAATGATCTTATAGGGAAAACACTTGATGTTTTTGCAACAAATGCTGGATGGCTCGGTGAAACTTTTGAAGAAATAAAAGAAATTTGTAAAGATTCAATTATAAACATTGGATTATTTTATACAAAACTTATAATTAAATTATTTTTTGCTATTAAATTACCCTATATATATTTATAATTTTTTGTAATCACTTTATATTTTGATATTAAAAGTGTATAATATTTTTAGAGGTGATTTAATGAAAGATATTTTAAAAAAGAGTGGATATATTTCTTTGTTAATTTCTATTATTTTTGCATTAATTGGTATTATAATAATAGTAAATCCTACAACAACATTTAATATAATATCAACCATTATTGGAGTCTGTATTATAGTTGCTGGAATAATAAAGTTTTTTACATCATTTAGTTATAAAACTACAAGTGGAGGTACGGATTTTCAAATGATATTTGGAAGTCTTATAATTGTTATAGCAGGTATTGTTACTATATGCTATAATAGTACAATTCAGTCAATTATAAGTATTATGATTGGCCTTTGGATAATTTATTCCGCACTTATTAGATTTGGACTTTCGGTACAACTAAAAGCTATATCATTTCCTATATTTATATTATCAATGATACTATCAATATCAATGTTAATATGTGGTATATATGTATTATTTAATGCTTCTGCTATTATGATATGGCTTGGAGTGATAATGCTTATTTATGCTGTTATGGATATAATAGAAGAAATTATTTTTATTTCATATGCAGAAAAACTTTAAAAATTACCTATCTTATACTAGTCAAAAAGGAATGATTTTTTGATATTATAAAAAATCATTCCTTTTATTTTGTTTTAACTTATGCATTATAATAACCTAGATGTGTTTATGAATCCCTTTACTTATTAAAATACCACTTATTAATATATTACGCCATTTTGGCTTTTATATTTTTCAAATAATTTAATACATTCTTCCCTTTCCATCTGTTTTAGCCCTATTAAATTATTATTTTTCCCCCTTAGATAATCATATATTATATCATCTCTAAATCCAATACTTGCAGCATCCTCTTTTGTACATCCATAATATACTTCTTTTATATTAGCCCATATTATAGCAGAAAGACACATTGGACATGGTTCACATGATGTATATAAAATACAATCCGAAAGATCATACTTATTTAACTTTTTACACGCTTCTCTTATTGCTACAACTTCTGCATGTGCAGTTGGGTCATTGTTCTTAATTACTTTATTATTTCCAATAGATACAATATTACCTTTATAATCTATTATAACTGCACCAAATGGACCACCTTCTTTGTTATTTATACCATTATTTGCATTTTCTATTGCAAGTTTCATATACTTATTCATTAAATTCCTCCTAAAAATTTACCTAATAATTATATAATAAATCTTAAAACTAGTCAAAAAAATATAGATAAATTACTTATTTATCTATATAATCTTTCCACCACCTATTACTATATCATTAATATAAAAAACTGCAGATTGGCCTCTTGTAATTCTTGCCACACCATATATTGCGGATGGATTTCCGTAATTATCACTAAGATATGGTATCATTGCTTTTAATACTTCTTCATCTACTCTTGTGGTAGTAGCATTATCAAAATATAATTCTTTCATTTTATTTATCCTTTTCCCACTTTAACACTAGGAATTATAGCATACTATTCCTACTAAATCAATAGGATTTATTAAAAAATAAAAATAGATACCTAAAATTAGATATCTATCTTATAAAATCCTCTAATGTTTTGCTATTTACATAGTCATTTATTACATTATCTAACCCCTTCCAGAACGCATATGTTTTGCATTTTTCTTTTCTTGCACATTCTTGTCCCCTTATACAATGAGTTGGAGCTAGATCTCCCTCCGTAGCTTTTAATATATCCCCAACGCTATATTCACTTGGTTTTTTTAATAGCCTATAACCTCCTAAATTACCTCTTGCTGTCTCTAAAAATCCGGCCTTATTTAACATAGATATTATTTGTTCAATATATTTACTAGAAATCTCTTGTCTTTTTGCTATATCTTTGGATGATGTAAAATTATCACCACTATTTTCTGCTAAATCTATCATAACCCTTAATGCATATCTACCTTTTGTTGAAATTTTCATGCCACATTTCCCCCAAACTTTAAATTTAGTATAACACCAAAATATAAAAAATACAACCTCAAATAAAATGTTATATTTGATATCAGATGCATATTGCTTTTAAAATATCATAACAACATAAAAGAATAGAGTTCTACAATTTAAAGAACTCTATTGCATTTTTATATACTCTTTTTGCTACATATTCCTCATCCATACCTTTATAGTCAGCTAATTTTTTTAGTATTAGCTTTAAATTAGATGAATCATTTACTGTACCTCTTAAAGGAACTGGTGCAAGATAAGGACTATCCGTTTCTATTACTATTTGTTCTAATGGTATTTGCAGTACATATTTTTTAAAACTTTCATTTCTTTTATATGTTATGTTTCCACCAAATGCTACCATATACTTTTTTTCAATCACAAGTCTTACTAAATCATCACTTGGTTGAAAACAATGAAAAATAGCCCCATACTCCGGTGGATTTTGCCTTATAACATTATATGTATCTTCTGATGCATCTCTTGAATGAATTATTATTGGAAGTTTTAATTTATTAGCAAGTTTTATTTGTGAAATAAATAGTGCAATTTGAGCCTCTTTATTATCCTTTACAAACGCATAATCAAGTCCTATTTCCCCTATTGCCACAAGTCTATTTACTAAGTTTTTAGACTTAGCATCAATATACAATTTTTCTACATCTTTTGCCGTGTAATTATCTACATCATGTGGATGGATTCCAATAGCACAATATATATAGTCATATTTATTAGATAAATTTATGGAATCAATTGATGATTCCATATCATATCCAACATTTACTATTGCATCAACATTAGCTTCTCTACACTTATTTAAAATTTCTTCTTGGTTTTTTAAAAATATTTCATCATTGTAATGTGCATGTGTGTCTATATATTGCATTTTTCTCTCCTCTTACTTTTTATTCTCATATTCTTCATTTTGCATTTTTATTTTAGTCGGTAAAGTTACAATGACTTCTGTTCCTTTACCAACTTCACTTTTTATATCGATAGTACCATCATTTCCATCAATAATTTCTTTTACAATTGAAAGCCCAAGTCCTGTTCCACCCATTTCTCTTGAACGTGCTTTATCAACTCTATAAAATCTTTCAAATATTCTTTTTAGATCTTGCTCTGGTATCCCTATACCATTATCCGTAACCTTAAAATATGCTCTACCATTTATAGCACCAACATAAACTTTTATTTGTCCACCTTCTTTAGTGTATTTAATACTATTTGTAACAATATTTATTATAACTTGTTCTATTGCATCTCTATCTGCATATACACTTGGTGGGGGAATAAGTACCTCGCATTCTAATGTGTGTTTCTTTTCACTTGCTAAGTATTTTAGCTTTTCTGTAACACTTCTTGCTAAATCATCTAGTGAAAACATCATTTTTTTGAAATTTACTTTTTTGTAGTCAAATCTTGAAAGTTGTAAAAGATCGGATACAAGCCTACTCATGCGGTTAGCCTCAGTATTTATTACTTTTGTAAATTTTTGGATTTCTTCCTCACTAAATCCACCTGAAAGTATTGTTTCAGAATATCCTTTAATTGAAGTGAGTGGAGTCTTTAATTCATGGGAAACATTTGCAACAAACTCTTTTCTCATATTATCAAGTCTAACATTTTCTGTTATGTTTCTTACCATCATTATTACACCCATAGGGCTCAACCTGTCATTAAAAAATGGTACAAATACTATATTTAAATAATTATCATTAACACTTGCTTTTACCTCAATAGATGTATAATTTGGTAGATACATTATTTTATCGAACTCTAAGTCTATCTTTAATTTTTTAGTTATCTTTTTAAAGTTATCATCAAACTTATCTAAGTTAAGAAGCCTCATAGCAGATTTGTTCATATGTATTACTTCTTCTGTAATAGAAAAGGCTACAACCCCATCTGCCATATGTTCAAGGATTATTTCTGTCTTACTTTGTTGGCTATTAAGGTCAAAATTATTCTTCTTTATAACTTCAATCATTGCTCTATATGATGATATTAAATCTTGCATTTCTGCAAGGTTTGTATATTCCTTTAGTTGCTTCGTATTAGGAATTTTCCCCTCTGCTACAAAGTTCATATTTTTTTCCATTTTCTTAAGTGGAAATACTATGGATTTACTTACAACCATTGCTATTATAAAAGTAACTAAAAGTAAAGTTAAAAGTAATAAAACATTTGGTATACTAAAAAAACTTGAAATATTATCAAAGCCATTTAGCAAAATTATAGTAGCTATATCCGTTATAACTACCATAATTAGACTAAAAAATACTATTCGACTTTTGATTGACTTTTTCATTAATAATCACCAAACCTATTAATTTGATACAAAATATCCCATTCCCCTTTTTGTCTGGACATACTGTGGATCTGCTGGATTTTTTTCTATTTTTTCTCTAAGTCTTCTTACTGTAACATCGACTGTTCTTGCATCTCCATAAAAATCATATCCCCATACTCCACGCAAAATTTGCTCACGTGTAAATACTTGATTTGGTTCAGAAGAAAGAAGTTTTAATAGTTCAAATTCTTTAATTGTAAGGTCTATAACTTTTGAGCCAATTAAAGCTATATATCTTTCTGGATCGATTGTCATATCCTTAATTTTGATTTTTGACTTTGAATCCTTTTTATCTTCTACACTGTCTGGTAAAACATGCTTTCTTAAATTAGCTTTAACACGTGCTATAACTTCTCTTATGCTGAAAGGTTTTGTCATATAATCATCAGCACCTAACTCTAGCCCTATTATTTTATCTACTACTTCTTCTTTTGCAGTAAGCATAATAATTGGGCATGTTAAATGCTTTCTTAGTTCTTTACAAACATTGAATCCATCAATTTTAGGAAGCATTAAGTCAAGTAAAATCAAGTCTGGTTTAATTTCTAATGCTTTTGCAATGGCCTCTTCACCATCATATGCTAGAAATGTTGTAAAACCTTCTTTTGACAGATTAATATCTAATACATCAACAATAGGTTTTTCATCATCAACAATTAATATTTTTTTATCATTCATAACATCCACCTCATTAGTTCAAAAAGATTTTATCATATATGTAATTTTTTTGCTATATTTTTTTAAAAATTCTTTAATTTTTTTGTAACTTTTTTGTAACAAGAAAAAAATAAGGCCATACTATATTTTAGCCTTATTTAACTCATTTTTTATTATTTATAAACTCCTTAAACATTTTTCCCCTTTGTTCAAAATTTTTAAAATCACCATAACTTGCAGCAGCCGGCGACATTGCACATATTCCACCTTTTTTTGTAACTTTTTTAGCCATATCTACTGCATTTTTAAGATCAAAAACATAATACGCACTCATATTGTCCCTTAGCTTATCTTTAATCTTATCATAAATCTTTTTACCTGTATCGTACATACATATTATATTTTTCAAATCAGAGTTAATTAAATAATCTTCAAAATGTGAATAATCAACTCCTCTGTCAAGTCCACCTATTATTAATGTATCTAGCCCCTTTAGAGTCTTTATACATGCAATAGCCGTTTCTGGAATTGTAGATATAGAGTCATTATAATAAGTAATTCCATCTATTTGTCCTACTTTTTCTAGTCTATGTTCAAGTGGTAGAAAATTATAAATAGACTCACATACTATATTTTTATCAATATTTAGAATTTCACATATTTTTAAATCAACCATTATGTTATAATTATTATGTTCTCCTAGTAAATTTCTTTTATGATAAAAATCGAAATATTTAAACTTATCTTTAGAATCTAAGTCAAGTTTTATGATGTTAGACTGTAACTTAATATTTTTTAATCTTCTATCTAAATCATAAGAATCTTTAAGATATATTGCGGTATCGCCTTTTTTTTGATATTTTATTACATTTATTTTAGAGTCTATATATTCATCATATGAATTATAGTGATCCAAATGTTCTTCATATACATTTAAAATAACACCTATACTTGGGGAATGTTTAATGTACTGTGATTGGTGTGAAGAAATTTCTAAAACAACTATATCTCCTTTATTTATTTGGTCAAGCTCTAAAAATATAGGTCTACCAATGTTTCCCAAAAAATGTACATTGCAAGAAGCATTTTTTAGTATATAGTATAACATTGAAGAAGTAGTGCTTTTTCCTTTTGTACCAGTTATCCCAATTATTTTTATTTTATCATTAAAAAATCTTATAAACATATCTAACTGTGATGTTATTTTATCTTTAATTTTAGAGATATCTTTACCTTTAAAAGAAATTCCAGGAGTTTTAAATATATAATCATATTCTTCTAACATTTTAAGATAATCACTTGTTTTTATAACATTTAGATTCATATCTTCTAGATACACTTTGTTTTCATCAGATAAAATATCTATATTTTCATCAATAACATCTATCTCTTTATCAAGAAAGTGCTTTCTTATAAAATCATAAGTTGCCTTTCCTTCTCTTCCAAAGCCTAAAATAACTATTTTTTTATTACTTAGTTCATCTATAATTTCTTTTTGCATACTAAATCTAATCTCCCATGTTATTTAATCTCTTTTAATTTATCTTTTAAAAGTTCTTCAAATTTTCCACATACATTATTTTTTGTGTTATAAGTGCATATGTATTTATTAAAGCCAGACATAACTACTTCGTTTACAGTAGATATATCAGAAAATAAATATTTCCTATAATATAAATCAAGAAGCATTGGTAATTCCTCATGTTTTCTTAACTTTTGCTTTATTGTAACAGCAAGGCTATACTCTATTTCCCCATATGTTCCTACACAATCAAATGGCTTGTTGTCACCTTTTCCTACTAGTTCTATAAAAGTTTTTTCTAGTGTAATATCTGCAAGCATGTTTTTACCAAATATTTTTTTTAGTCTTTCTTCTGAAACATATGGACTAAGTATTATATAAACAAATAAGCATTTAGAACAGTTAGCACACCACACATTTTCTTTGCTCCCAACATTACAACTTTTAAATATATTAAAGTATTTATCATATTTTGAAAATAATGCTGCTATTTGTGCTTCACAAAGTGGTCGTAGAAGACTAAAATACTCTACATTTGATTTTATGTATTTGCTTTCATAACTTCTAAAATCATTTTCAAATTCAATAGTTTTTGAATATTGATGATTAATATTTGTTCCTTTGACATTTGGCTCATTTGCACTTGATTCATTTGATAAAATAACATATTTTTTACCTGAAATATATGCTACAAGTACACTTAAAAAGGCAAGCATCGCAGAAAATGGAGTATGACCATTTAGAAAACCTTTTTGATTTAATTTAATCATTCTATCATCTAATATTCTTTGAATAGTTATTAAACTATCACCAATTCCTGCCACCTCTACACTAGAAATTGTAGCTCCTCTTGGATTCACAATAAATGCAGTGTTTTCATTTTTTAGACTGCTTAGCACTTCCATTGTGACATTAGAATCTTTTCCACCACCTACTGGTATCAAATTTCCAATTAATTTTTTATTACTTCTCTCTATATTTTCCTCTTGTATATCACAAATTATATCTATAAAATTATCCACATCAACATGTTTTATATTGTTTACATAGAAAAATTCTCCAAGTCCATTTACATATAGTTTTTTAAACCATGAAATTTGTTCTTTATCTAAACTTCCACATTTAACATACATCTTTTTAGGACATACAAGTTTTAGATAACTTAACGCTTCAATCATCCCAAGATTAAAAACTATTTTTTCAAAATTTTTGTCATGTAAATTAATTATTTTATCAAGTCCTGATTTTTCTAACTGCTTTAAAATTTGACTTTTTTCTATTATGATTTTTGGATTAAATTTACTTAATTTTTCAATTTCAAAATCAAAAGTAATTTCAATATTACTATCGTTTTCATCTACATGGTAGTCATTATAGGTAAATGATCTAAATGTATTTCTAAATTCTTCATATCTTAAACTATTATCAACCACAAATATCACCTTTTTTCTTAAACATTATATCACATTTTACCTTTTCTTCAATTTAAAACACAAAAAAATACATTTTTTTTAAAATTTTTAGTATAATATTTTTAAAATTTCTAATAATATTTATAGCTATATGATAATCTCATATAGTTCATATATATTTTTATATATTTCAAGTCTTGGTTTCGTTTTTACGGATAAGACTAATTTAAGAGCAGATGGAGTATAAATTTTTCTTACTCCATCTTTTAATTATAAAGCTCACTAAGTAAAACTTCAACTTTTTGTATTCCTAGATAATATGGAACAACTTGATACTCTCCAAAATAAATAGTGATGCTCTTATCATTTAATATAAAAGTATCATAATTTTTAATTTCTGGTTTTGTTCCCTCCTTTACGAATTCTTCTACGCCGGCATTTTTTATATCGTCATTTTGAATTAAAGCATCATAACATTTATTTTGCAATTTTTCTAATAGACTTTCATTTTCTAAAATCAAATCAGAAATATTAATTATCTTATTTTTTTTCACATTATAATTTATAGAAAAAACATATTTTTCCCCATGAAGGCAACCTAAATTTTCAGACACATTAAATAAAAAAGATATTGTATCATTAGTTGAATATGTTTCAAATGTAATTTCTAAACTATACTTTTTATCATTGCTTAGCTTTACAAGTTCATCTCTAAAACTATTAATGTACTCATTTACTTCTAAACTTATTGTTTCATTTAATATTTCGTATTTAGTTGTTGGATAATATACATTTAAAATATATTTATCCGTATCTTCTTTGATATTTAATATTTCAAATTGTTCAATCTCTTCTTTTTTTACATTTGGAATGTTCAATAGTTCATTTATTTTTATACCAACAATCCCTAAACAAATAAATAAAAATACAAATAAAAAAATGAACATAATGCGTTTTTTCATTTAACTCACCCGCTACATTATATTCATATTATTATATTTTATTTTAATTTAAAAAATATTTTGTAAAAAATCTATTATTACAGGTTTTAATATAACCAATTGATAGATAATTACTACTACAAATACTCCAAGTAATGCAGATAGCACCATAAATATAGGTTTTACTTTAGTTTTTTCAATTCTAATTTGTGCAATAAGAATACTTAGTAAAAAAGCAACTCCCATCGCAAAAAGATTCTTAGTTACAATATAAAGATATGTCGTAAGTCCAAATGCCAAAGCTACCCTAGCACTTGGATAAGTCATAGAATAACTTTCTCCTTTTCCAAACATACCTTTTAAAATTACTGCTAAAATTATAATTCCAAAAGTTATTATAAATAAAATATGCAGTTTAGAATCAAGCACAGATGAGATGACATTTGTAGATAAATTATATATTTTATCTGAAAATAAAAAATATCCGACAACTACTGCAACACCAGCAGAAATTAAAACACCACCTGCAGCAATGTCTTTTGCAGCTTTTGCCCTATCATCATATTTGTCAGTAATTAAATCCACAACATATTCTACTGTTGAATTAATCATTTCTGAAAAGATAACAAAACCAATAGTAAGGCATAGACATGCAAATTCGGTTTTTGTAAAGTCAAAAAACAAGCTAAATATAAGAACAAAAAGTCCTAATATAAAATCTATTTTTAAATTTCTTTCTGTTTTAAATGCCCTTATTATACCATCTAAAGCATGTCCAAAAGATGTAGCAAAATTTTTATTTTTGGTCTGTTTTAATTTTTCTAAATTTTGCTCCTTTATTTTATCTTTATCTTGCATATTACATTTCTCCTATTTTACTTAACACTTTTTCTTCTTTATTTCTCATAACCTTTTTTTCATCTTCTACCATATGGTCATATCCTAAAAGATGAAAAGTAGCATGAGTTATCATATATAAAACTTCTCTATAAATCCCTGTACCATATTCCTTTGCATGTTCTTTTATAACATCTATACACAATATAATGTCACCAAGCTCAATTTCTTTTGGTTTCTTTTCATTTTCCAAATTAGATATGTTTTTTAGTTCCTGTTTTTCAAAAATTGGGAAAGATAGTACATCTGTTGGCTTATCTACATTTCTATATTCATTATTAATTTTTCTTATCTCATCTGAACTCACAGCTTCAATACTTAAAAAAACATGTGGGACATCAATATTTTCCTCTTCTAATGCAAGATGTACTATACTTTCAATTTTTTTTGTTAAGTCTACACTTTCTATTATGTTTGATACACTACTATCTAAATCTATTGTTATTTTATTCATTCTTTTTTATAAATTCTCCTATTCTTTCGTTTACCGTATATTGGGCCACAACAATTATTTTACCTTGTTCTTCTGTAATATTATATGCAATATCAATTAAACTAGCATTCGTAGCAAATGGTAAAATTTCGTTTTGAAAATAATTAGTAGCATCTATTTTGCTTATATTTATTAGTTCATCTTTTGTATTACTTTTTTGTACTTCAATATATTCATCAAAAGTATAATAATCAAAAGATATATTATAACCAAATACATTAAAACTTTTACTTTTCTTTATTCTATCATATTTACTTGATTTATTCAAATAATTTATTAGATATTCTTTATCATTTATTGTTATTCCAAATGTTTTTCTACTTTTTGAAGTATAATTTTTTTCTAATCTAGAAAAATAATACTCAGCACTATTTTCATATTCTACATTTGCTTCCACAATTCCTTTTGCACTTACTTCCCTTACATCAACGATTTGGCTATATATTTTTCCTTCTATTAATTTCATACCTTTTTGTACATAACTTCCAGTCTTTACAAGTGCTGTACCATTTTCTGGTATTATCTTAGTTATTATTCCAGACTTTGATGCAACAATATCTCCTATTTGATCTTCTAAAATGGAGTCCTTGTCAAGTTTAGTTTTTTCAATTACCTTTACATAAGCAGTTGTACCTGAAATATCAATACCTATCCAAGAAATATCACTATTTTTTGCCCTTACTTGTGATGTCACTAAACTCTTATCAACACTTAATTTTGAACTTCCAATTTTAAATCCTGCCTCATTTAGCAAAGCTATTATCTCTTCTTCTTTTATATTATTTAGCCCTAAAACTTTTATATTCCATATAAAATTAGAAAAAATACAAGCAGATACTATAATTAATATTCCCAAAAAAATAAAAACTTTTCTTTTTCTATATTTAAAAGACCAAAAATACATTCCTTTTTTATTTTTTATATTAACCTTACACTTAGTTTTTTTGGCTATATTTCTTAGTTTTTTAAAGTCAGATACATACATACTAAATCTTACTATACCACTAGTTAGATTTCTAATATTCCAAATCTTTATGTTATTTATTTTACAAAGATTTAAAAATCTTTCAGTAAAAAAGCCCTCTACTTGTACAAGTACCGTGCCTGTAACAGATTTTATCTTATTCCTTAAACCCAAAAGTACCACCTACTTTTTTATAATTAATACTGTATATTTGACCAGTTATTACTAAATCTTCATCAGTTACTTCCTTTATATTAAGATTTATACCATCAAGAATTATATCCAAATTATTACCTTTAATTTTTATATAATTTTCCAAATAATCTGCTATCTTATCATATCCCTCTATTAAAACATTATCATTACCTATTATGGTTATTTTAGTTGTCTTTTTTACAACCTCTTCTGGAAGCTCAAAAAAATCTGCAAAGCGATCTTTTGCATTGCTTGTCATTTTCTTTAATTTTATACTACTATTAATTAATTTCCCCCATTTTTTCTTTTCTTTTTTATTTTTCAAGAAACTCACTCCTCATAAATTATACTATTAAAAAAATATTTTATTCTATTAATTAAATAAGATATTATGTCGAATTTTGTAGATGATTTATAAGATATTTAGGCATTAATCTTGTTGACTTTTGTCACTTTTTATAGTATTATAATTGTTATGGGTAATGAGAAGGGATAATTATGTTAAAAATTGGTATGTGTGATGATGATTTAGCATCTATGAAAATTACAGCAAAATTTCTAGAAGCAGAAATCATCGAACAAGAATTAGATGCAGAAATATCAATTATTACAACTAATCAAAAAGATATTTTTAATGCAATATATAACAATGAACTAGACGTATTATTTTTAGATATTGATTTTAAATGTAAAGGTAAAAACGGACTAGAATTTGCTAATGATTTAAGAAATGTTAATAAAAATTTTTATCTTGTATTTTTATCAGCACATTTTAAATACATACAAATGTCACTTGAA
>CAKPJL010000012.1 GCA_934162655.1 uncultured Clostridia bacterium
TTTTTTTATACTAAACTAATAACAACAATTGAAAATATATTTAATTTGACTTTATTTTATAATTATGTTATAATTCTGTCAGTTTTAACCCTATATAATCTGTAATTTCAGATTTAATTTAATTAATGGAGGAAAATTAAATGTCAATTTCTAAATTTTTAGAGGCATGTGAACATGGAAACAAAGAACTAGTAAAAATATTTATAAGAGAGAACATGGTGAATAATGACTGGGCACTAATTTTGGCATCTAGTAATGGTTATTTTGAAGTAGTTAAGCTACTTCTTGAAAACGGTGCTGATATACATGCTAAAAATGACCGGGCACTAGAAAGTGCATCTGAAAATGGTTGTTTTGAAGTAGTTAAGTTACTTCTTGAAAATGGAGCTAATGTAAATGACTGGGCACTACAACTTGCATCTAGAAATGGTCATTATGAAGTAGTTAAGTTACTTCTTGAAAAAGGTGCCAATGTACATGCTAATGATGACGAAGCACTAATACAGGCATCTATAAATAATCGTACCGAGGTAATTA
The DNA here is from genome assembly GCA_934162655.1 of uncultured Clostridia bacterium. Taxonomy (GTDB): domain Bacteria; phylum Bacillota; class Clostridia; order TANB77; family CAG-465; genus CAG-465. The sequence continues at coordinate 538 of CAKPJL010000012.1, forward strand.
AACTACTCATTGAAAGTGGAGCTGATGTAAATACTAGTAATGGCTGGCCACTACTATGGGCATCTGACTTTAGTAATTTTGAAATAGTTAAATTATTGCTTGAAAATGGTGCCAATGTACATGCTGATGACAACGAGGCACTAAAAAGGGCATCTGCAAAAGGTTGTGTCCAACTAGTTGAGTTGCTTCTAGAATACGGAGCTAATGTACATGCTTTGTATGATTTTGCACTACGAAAGGCATCTGAATATGGTCATTTTGAAGTAGTTAAGTTACTTCTTGAAAATGGAGCTGATGTACATGCTTATGGTGACGAAGCACTAATACAGGCATCTTTATATGGTCATTTAGAAGTAGTTAGGTTACTCATTGAAAATGGTGCCAATCTACATGCTTATAATGATTGGGTACTACAACTTGCATCTGATAATGGGCATTATGAAGTGGTTAAGTTACTTCTTGAAAAAGGTGCCAATTTACATGCTGATAATGACCGGCCACTAAAACTTGCATCTGAAAATGGGTATTATGAAGTGGTTAAGTTACTCCTTGAAAAAGGTGCAAATGTACATGCTAGAAATGACTGGGCACTACAATTTGCATCTAGAAATGGTCATTATGAAGTAGTTAAGTTACTTCTTGAAAAAGGTGCCAATGTACATGCTAATGATGACGAAGCACTAATAAAGGCATCTGAAAATGGACGTTTTAAAGTGGTTAAGTTACTTCTTAAAAATGGAGCTGATTTACATGCTAAAAATGGCTTGGCACTACAACTTGCATCTGCAAATGGTTATGGCAATATAGTAAAATTACTAAATAAATCTTCTATTTTATACTTTTATATATAACATAAAATATTTATATAAATCGGTTCTTATTTGAACCGATTTTTTTATATTTTTTTGAAAATTAAAAATACATAAGAACGCTAAATTCCTATGTATCTTCTACTTTACTATTATATGATATACTATTTACACTATTATAATAATTTGTATCAAATAAAACATATTTTAATTCATTAAAACTATTTATTTTATGATAGTCTTTTGCATAACCTTTTTTTGAGATTAAAATTTTAATATATCCTACCATGGTCACTATCTGTAATATAATAGTTAAAATTGCACTTATTTTACTTATATAAGTATATTTATTTATATAAGATATAACAATTGTTATGGCTAAAAACCAAGTTTTTATTTTTCCAATTTTACTAGAATTTATTTTTCTTTTAGTAAGTGTTCCATAAGTATTTATTAAAGCTATTAATACTTCAAGCATGAGTACAAGTACTAATGTTTTATTATTTTTCATAATTAATAATATTAGTATTATGCTTAATGATTTATCTGCAATAGTATCTAGCATACTACCATATAAAGTTTGCACTTTAAATTTCCTAGCAAGAAAACCATCAATGAAATCTGTTAAAAATAAAACTATAATTAATATTATAACAGCAATATCTGAAAATTTATCATGTACTGCTGGAATAGTAAGACTAAATAAAAATCTAAATGTAGTTATTAAATTTACTAGTAATTTTATCATATATATACCCTTTCATTAAATTCAATAACTCTAATTATACAATAAAATGTCGAATTTAGCAATCATATTTTTAAACTATATTGTAAGTATTCCTCCTGGAGTATCTAAAATCAAGAGTACCTTTTCTTCTAGTCCAGTATTTGCATTTACATATACTAAAAACTCTGTATCATCAACTTTTCCTTTAAATTCGTATACTAGTACCTCACTTTTTGAGTCAGTAGGGATTATTGCAAGTCTTTCTGATTTTATATATTCTTTTTGTTTTATTATTTTTTTTGCTTCTTCAATACTTATACTTGGAACAATATTTTGCCTTATGCTATGATTAAATATATAACCTTGTGATTCGAATGAACATATCTCTCCATTATCTAGTGCAACTTTGACTTTTATCAAATCAGGATAAAGTATTACATCATTTTGAACACCTGCATAATTTATAATTGCCATATTTGAATCTTTAATATAGTAAGTATCCTCTACATCATCTATACCTAGTTTTTTTAGAAATTCAAGTCCTAATTTTTTTACTTCATCTACTGATAATTTTTCTTCACTAACTTCTCTATCACTTATCATTTGATAAATCTTACCGTCAATTTTTGTTGCACTAACTTTTTTTATATCACTATACTCTTTAAATTTTATTTCATAATTATACAAATCAATTGTTCCATTAGATTCTGATATATAATTTATACTTTCTATTTCCTCTTTAAACTTTTCATTAATTATTTCTTTTACCTCTTCGGGTGTTAAAACTTTATCACCTAAATTTTTAGGTTTCAAACTTAATACATGCTCAGAAAATGCACCATCATATATTAATCCTTCATACTCTTCAAAATCTTTTCCCATACTATCTAGAGCACTTAAATTACTTGTATCTAAATTATCTTCATTTAGTTTTTCATTTCCCACATATTGTAATTCATTCCATTTTATCTTTGAAGTATTTAGATCCTCATATATTTCTTGCATTGTATCTGACAATTTTTTACAATTATCATATATTTTTTCTATCTGTTCTTCATCACTATTACTTATTTTTTCTCCTTTTGCAAGTTTATTCATAAGACTATATGAAAAATCACTCATCTGAGTTAAAAATTTGGATGTATTTGCTATATTATTTTGTTCAAGTGGCAACATATTTAAATTTTCTTTTGCCAGATTTGAATATCTCCATATTCCAGCAAAAGTAGATATCTTTAAATTATCTGTTGAGATAACCTTTAGCTTTGCAAGTTCCACTTGAGCATTATTGACATATCCTACCATTTCATATAATGATTTATTATACCCATCTTCTGTTTTTTGTTTCTGCCTCTTAAAATTATTTGTCATATCACATGCAAAAATAATTAAAGCACCTACAAGTGCAAAAACTAATATAGATAATACTTTCTTATTAATTTTGTTCTTTACCAAAACAATTTTTTCTTCAATTTTATCAGTCATATTACTCCTCCACTGCAAACCTATGATTTCCTATGGTTGCAACTGTTTTTAGTGAAAATAGCCATTTACTTTTAGCTGTTTTTGGATTGTAAAAATAAAGTGCACCATTAGTAGGATCGACACCTGAGAGTGCTTCTTTTGCCGCTTTATATACAGTAGAATCTTTTGATATAGCCTTATCAAATTGACCATCTGTTACACAAGAGAATTGCCCTTTTTGATATATGACAGCAGGAATAGTATTTGGAAATTGTGAGCTTTTTACTCTATTTAAAACAACAGCTCCAACTGCCACTTGTCCTTGATAAGATTCACCTCTTGCTTCCCCATTTATTAACCTTGCAAGTAATTCTGTCATATCATTTCCTTTAGCAGATGATTTAGTAGAAGTAGAACTGCTTGCCGTTTTCGTTGCAGCATGTACTACATTAGTAAAAAATTTTTTTATTTCTAGTTTATAATTCATACTTATAAACAATAAAACAACAAATGTTAAAATAAAAAAACTACTATATAAATATTTTTTTAAATTGCTAATTTTCATATTTCCTCCATTTTTAATATTTTTAGCAATAAAATAATATATATACAGTAATTTAAGTTAAAAAATATAATTTAAAATAATAAGCCCGATAACTCCCGGTACTCCTAAAAATCCTGATACAATAGCAGTAACATAATTAAAAGGTATGTGAAGTGATATTCCCTGGCCAAATGTATTTACAACAAGTATCATTAATAATCCTAGTGCTATATTTAAAACTAACTTTATTATTTTTTTTAAAGGCCAGCTCAAAATTTTGGCTATAATTATAAGTGCAATTATACATATTGAAAAAATAACATATTCCATATTTATTCTCCTTCATTAATATTATATTATACTTGTCTATCAACTTTTTTATTACTAATTGTAATATATTTTTATAAATTTAATATATATATAATATAATATTTTTTAATTCTTTTAATATTTTAAAGGAGGAAAAGTAAATGAATTACAATTATGTATGTGGCAATTTTTGGATTGCAAGTGACAGCCAAAGCAACAGATTAAATATCGGTTACAAAGATGTAATTATATCAGAAGATATAGATGGTTTTTCTTTTTTTGAGGAGAGGATTCTTGCAATACTTTGCAAAGATATTTTATATGTATATATTATAAACAAAAATGGTCAGACTATCGAAGATGCTCTAACTCTAATAAGCAAAATATCTAAACATGGTGAATTTGAATGTTCAAGAGTAAGAGTAGATGACTACATTTACATCATTGATTTTGATTGCAAAATAAGTTGCCAAGGTAGATTTTAAAATAAAACACGGGAAAATACCCGTGTTTTATTTTTATAAAAAAATGTAACACCATATAATAAAATTTATTACATAGTATTACATTTTTCTATACTAAACTATTCTAATGATATCTCTATATGTTACTATAACAGTCAAAACAATTAATGCTGCAAATCCAACATAAGAAATTATCATCTCTGCTTTTTCTGGTAATTTTTTCCTTACAATTGTTTCACCTATTGCAATTACAATCTTTCCTCCATCAAGTGGTGGAAATGGTAATATATTTGCCACACCAACAGCCAAACTTATCATACCAAGTAAACTTAAAAATTCAATAAATCCATTTGATTTTGAGACAATTTCACCTATTCCAACGATTCCTGACATATCTTTTATTCCAACTTTTCCAGTAAATAAATCTATATATGAACCTATTATGCTTACAAACTTATCTCTTGTAGAAATAAGTGCATAATATATATTAGTATTTACAGTTTCTGTTTTAGAAATTTGCATGTCAAAGTTATTTTTTGATGTTGGGGTTATTTCTTTATTTAAAATCTGGCCATCTCGTCTTACTACTATATCTACTTTTACTCCAGGGTATTTTTTTATTTCTGATACTATTGCAAGAGAAGTTGGGGTGTCTATTCCACCAACACTTAAAATTTCATCACCTGCTTTTAGTGAAGATTCAAAGGCTGGACCACCAGATGCAACCATATCAATTACATTATAGTAATTTTCATTTTCTGTTTTAAAAGTAACACCTATATATCCAACTTTATTTACTGCATTTTTTAAAATTATTTCTTGTTTTTTAAAATCCCTTACAAATTCTATTTTTACTCCATCTAAATCTTTATCACTTGCTTGATAATTTAATATTTCTGAAAAAGTGCTTACCTTCTTATCACCTATTTTTGTTATTTTATCCCCTACCATAAGCCCACTTTCTTGCGATATAGAGTCATCATAGAATTTTTCTATTTTTGTAGTATTAGTGCTAGATGAAAAAGATAAACTAAAAAATATCACAAATGCAAGTATTGCATTAAACCCTGCACCCATCATGAAAATTAATATTTTTTGGAATATATTTTTATTATTTAATGCATTAGGTTTATTTGATGTTCCTTCTTCTCCTTCAATTGCACAATACCCACCAAGTGGTATCCACCTTAAAGAATACATTGTATCTTTATATTTCTTTTGGAAGATTTTAGGGCCAAATCCAATAGAAAATTCATTTACCCCTACTTTAAACATTTTTGAAAATATAAAATGTCCAAATTCATGTATTGTAGCCACCACCCCTAAAATGATGAGCAGTTTAATAATTGTTATTAAAAACGAAAGCATTAATTATAACCTCCTATTAAAATATAATATATACTTTTAAAAATATGTATATTATTGGTGCAACAAAAAGTACACTATCAAATCTATCAAGTATCCCACCATGTCCAGGAATTAAATTTCCAAAATCCTTTATTTTACAATATCTTTTAATTGCAGAGGCTGATAAGTCGCCAAATTGTCCTGAAATTCCTGCAATAATTCCTGCAATTACAATTGTAACATAACTTATATGTAAACTGAAAAATTTACTTGATATAAAGTTTAGTATACAATATGCAATTACAACGCCTAAAATACCACCCATTGCTCCTTCTACTGTTTTTTTAGGACTGATATCTGGGCAAAGCTTTGTTTTTCCAAATTTTGATCCTATTAAATATGCAAAAGTATCAGACATAAAGGCACCTAAAAATACATACCAAATAAGTATTCTACCATTTTCCATAGAAAGTATTAATTTTATAAAAGAAAACATAAATGGAATATATAGTAAAGAAAATACTGTTATTGCCACATCAATTATACTTCTCTTTAAGTTAGTAAGTATCATATATGTAAAAAGTGCAATTATTAAAGTTGGAACTCCTATCTTTACGAGCAACATTCTGTTTTCATCACTAAGTAGTGTGCCAGTCGCAAAAAGTGCAAGACATCCTATATATCCAACCCATGATATTGGTTTATATCCTATATTTTTAAAAGCTTTGTTATATTCATATATTCCAACAACAGACAAAAAAACAACAAGTAGTGTATCAACTAAAGGAACATTTACAAACATGACCAAAATAAGTATTGTTGTAAATACTGCCCCCGATATAATTCTTTTTTTCACAAAATCAACCCTTCTTAAAATTATACTTCCATAATTTCTTTTTCTTTTACTTCAGCTACTTTATCAACACTTTGAACATACATATCAGTAAGTTTTTGTATCTTTTCTTCTAGTGACTTTTGCTCATCTTCTGTTATAATGCTTGATTTTTGCTCATTTTTTACTGCATCCATTCCCTCACGACGAACATTTCTTACTGCAACCTTTGCCTCTTCTGCTAATTTTTTAACTTCTTTTACTATTTCACGTCTTCTTTCTTCATTTAATTCAGGAAAATTAAGTCTAATTGCAGTACCATCATTTATTGGATTAATTCCTAATTCTGCAACATTAATTGCTTTTTCAATAGCAGATAAAACAGATCTATCCCAAGGAGTAATAAGTATTTGTCTAGCTTCTGGTACTGAGATTGAAGCTACTTGGTTTATAGGCGTCATAGCTCCATAATACTCCACTTGTATTTTATTTAATATTGCAGGGTTAGCTCTACCTGCCCTTATGTTTGTATATTCATCTTCTAGATGGGAAATAACTTTTTTCATTTTTTCTTCTAAATCATTTAAATTCATATAAAACTCTCCTTTAAAACATATATTATTATTATACATCATTTTAGTTAAAAAGCAAGAAAAATATTACAACAATATCAATTTATACGTTTTTAGTAATCACAAATATTCATATATAAAAAATTGAGATGAATTTTAAATTCACCTCAATTATATCCGTATTATACCTCTTCTCTACCATTTTTTCGTTCAATTTCCATAGGATTTATTACATTTCCATCTATATCTATAAAATAATAATATAAAGTTGAACCTAGATTACAAGGCAATACACTTACTATATTTGATACGCCATCTATTTTAGTAGAAACAATTTCTAATCCATTAGAGTTTGTTTGTTTCAAATAAGAAACATGCCCATCTAAGTGAGTAACTATTACTATAGGTAGTGCACCTTGGGAGAATATAACTCTATATATTCCAGTAACATTACTGTCTAAATTTTTTTCTGTATTATCGTTATATTCTGCAATTAAATTCAAATCTTTATCAACATATATGCGTGCCAAGCTATCTGGATAGCTAACTTCTAAATCAGTTCCACTAATACTAAATTTATTTGCATGATTTACTTTATATTGTTTACCATTTGCACCAGTAGTTGTTTCATTTTTTGCTAGTTCATAATAAGTCTTTTTAAAGTTTTGAGCATACCTTGCCATTCTATCATCTGCTGTTTCTTCTTTCTTTTCTTCTTGTTTTACATCATTTTTAACCTCTTCATTTTGTGTAATACCAGATGTATTATTTTCTTTTTCTCCTCTATCAAGATTCTCTTTATTTAGTGGATTTAATATTAAAAATACTATTACACTAACTAGTGCAACTATTATAATTAACGCAATTATTAAAAATATTTTTGTTTGTTTTTGATTACCGCTTTCCATATTATTTTTTCACTCCTTTATAATTATTTATTAATAGTTTTTTTACAATAACTAAAATATTTGCTTACATTTACCTAAATTACATAACACTATATTATTTATATCTTAAATTTTTCCATTATCTTTTTTGTTCAATTTTCATAGGATTTATTACATTTCCATCTATATCTATTAAGAAATAATAATAACAACCTACATCACTAGAAACTACACTTACTATATTTGATATTCCTTCAATTGTTATAGACTGGATCTTTAAACCATCAATATTTCTTTGTTGTAAATAAGATACATGCCCATCAAAATGTGTAACTAATACAATTGGATTTATATCTTGCCCCGTCAATGTTTGATATATTCCTGAAACATTGCTATCAATTTTCATCTCTGTTGAATCAGTAAAACCTACAACCAAATTGTATTCTTTATCTACATACATTCTAGATACATCATTATAGGAGCGTTTTAGCAATTCACCAGTAATACTAAATTTATTAATATACTTACTATTTCCTTTTTCACCACCTGGTGCTGTAAACTCTTCATTTTTTGCTATGTTATAATATGTTTCTTTTAAGTTTTGAGCATACCTTGCCATTCTATCATCTGCTGTTTCTTCTTTCTTTTCTTCTTGTTTTACATCATTTTTAACCTCTTCATTTTGCGTAATACCAGATGTATTATTTTCTTTTTCGCCTCTATCAAGATTCTCTTTATTTAGTGGATTTAATATTAAAAATACTATTACACTAACTAGTGCAACTATTATAACTAACGCAATTATTAAAAATATTTTTGTTTGCTTTTGGTTACCGCTTTCCATATTATTTTTTCACTCCTTTATAATTATTTATTAATAGTTTTCTTGTTTAATTTCAAAGTAACTTTGTGGATGTGCACATACAGGGCAAACTTTTGGTGCTTCCTCACCAACATGAATATGTCCACAATTTCTACATTTCCAAATTCTAACGCCTGTCTTTTTAAATACTTCATCTGTATCAATGTTTTGTAACAACTTTTTAAATCTTTCTTCGTGTTCCCTCTCTATTTTTGCCACTTCTTCAAACAAATAAGCAATATCTAAAAATCCTTCTTCTTTTGCCTCTTTTGCAAATTTCTCATACATATCTGTCCATTCATAATTTTCTCCATTAGCAGCTGAGGCTAAATTTTCACTAGTAGATTTTATATCACCGCCATTAAGCAATTTAAACCAAATTTTAGCATGTTCTTTTTCGTTTACGGCAGTTTCTTCAAATATTGAAGCTATCTGCTCATATCCTTCCTTTTTTGCTTTTGAAGCAAAATATGTGTATTTATTTCTAGCTTGTGACTCTCCTGCAAACGCTGCAAGTAAATTGGCTTCAGTTTTTGTACCTTTTAAATTCATATTAACACCTCCATTTCTTTCATTATACAATTAAACTTTTAAATATTCAACTATATTCCATATAAATATTCATTTCTAGCTTTTTTATACTTTACTACTTTATTTCTAACATAATTTTCTAGTTTTTCTTGAAATTCCTCTTTTTTTAAATTTCCCTCGGCTACCATAGTAAGCCCTTTTTCCCAGCTAGCTGTAAGTTCTGGGTTTAACATATCAGGTATTGACTTTTTTACAATATCAAAAACTTTTTCTCCTTTTACACTAGGAGTTAAAATTTGTGTCTTTTTATTTAAGGATATATAATTTATATTTACTAATTTTTTTATTATTTCAGCCCTTGTTGCACTAGTACCGATCCCAGATCCTTTTATTTGCTCTCTTAATTCTTCATCTTCTATTAGTTTTCCTGCATTTTCCATTGCAAGTATAATAGATCCAGATGAATATCTACTAGGTGGTGATGTTTCACCTTCTTTTATTCCTAAATTCTTTAAATCTAGTTCATCACCTTTTTTTAGTTTAGTAAGTATCTCCACATCATCTAGCTGTTCATCATCTTTTTTATCTATCTTATCTTCTTTGGATGATTTTACTACTTCTAAATATCCTAAATTAGTACACACTTTTCCACTTGCCACAAATTCTTCACCCTTAACATCAAATATCGCACTAACTTTTGAAAACTCTGATGATGGATAAAATATTGAAATAAACCTTTTAACTATTAAATGATAAATATTTTTTTGTAATTCTTGAAGTGATGAATAATTCTCAAATCCCTGACCTGTTGGAATTATTGCATAGTGGTCTGTTATTTTAGAATCATCAACATATTTTGTCTTATCTAACTTTATACTGTATTTTTCTCTTATCATTTTTTCTATAAATACTTTTACATCAGAAGCCAAACAAGATTTTACAAGCCCATTTAAATTTTTAGATATCTCTTTTGCAACCGCACTACTTAATACTCTTGCATCAGTTCTTGGATATGTAACAAGTTTTTTTTCATATAATTCTTGTATTATTTGCAAAGTTTCATCTGGTGTAATTTTAAATTTTTTAGTACACTCATTTTGTATCTCTGCTAGATTAAAAAGTAGTGGTGGTTTTTCTTTATTATTTTTTTTAGAGACTTCTTTTACGGTAATTTTTCCTTCTTTATCTTTTAAATAATTAATAAATTTTTCTGCGTCATCTTTTCTTTTAAATCCCGTTTCATTATAAAGACATGGTTTTTCAAATACACTTGAGCTTTGATTAACTCTCCATTCACAAAGAATATTTGCATCTTCTTTTTCTAGGTTTGATTGTATTTTATAAAAATTTACTTTTTTAAAATCTCTAATTTCTCTCTCCCTTGCAACTATCATACCAAGAACACATGTCATAACTCTACCAACTGATATAACTGATTTTTGTTCATTTAAGCTTTTAGCAAGCTCCTTTGAATAGGCCAAAGACAAAAGTCTTGAAAAATTAATTCCTATTAAATAATCTTCCTTTGCTCTTAGATAAGCTGAATCTGATAAATTATCGTATTCTTTAATATCCTTTGCTTCCTCTATTCCTTTTAGTATTGCCTCTTCTGTTTGTGAATCAATCCATACTCTTTTTTTTACTTTTTTAGGACTACCTGCCATATAATCAACAAGTCTATAAATATACTCTCCTTCTCTTCCCGAGTCGGTACAAATATAAATCGTATCTACATCTTCTCTATTTAAAATTTCACATACAATGTCAAATTGTGATTTGACAGAGCTTATTACTTCATACTTATACTCTTTTGGAATAAATGGAAGGGTGGATAGGTTCCAATATCTTAGCTTTTCATCGTAACATTCTGGATAAGACATTGTAACTAAATGTCCTACACACCAAGTAACAATATAATTATCAGATTCTATATATCCATTTTTATTTACTCCTGTAACTTTTAATACCTTTGCAAATTCTTTAGCAACACTAGGCTTTTCTGCAATTATCACTCTTTTTCCCATACAATCTCCCACAAATTAAATATATTATACAACACTTTCCATTATTTTTCAACTAATATTTAAGCCTTAAATATTGATATTTTACGAAAAATGTAATATAATATTATATATTAAATACATTACACCAACTTTAATTAATGGAGGAGTTTTACTATGGCATTTAGTATTTTAATTAGCATTGAATCACTCTATTGTAGCTACGACAAATACGGTAGGGTTCCATACATTTTAAAAAAGGACATAATGTGTCAGATGCGGCAATTAGTAAAAAAATTAATAGAAGAAGGACATTTCTATCAAATTGATATAGACACCATAAAAGATGAAGAGCTACTGGCTTATATAAAGAAATTTTTAAATGAAATGAAATATCCTATGTAAAAATTTAAATGTCACAGATATATTTTATCTGTGACATTTCATTTATTTTGATGCTGCCATAGCAGTAGAAAATGCAATTTGCAAATTATATCCACCAGTATACGCATCAACATCAAGTAACTCACCTATTATATAAAGTCCTTTTATAATTTTTGATTCCATTGTCTTGGGATTTACTTCTTTTACATCCACTCCTCCACAAGTAATTATTGCATTATCATATCCTAAAAAACCAGATATATCTAGTCTAAAATCTTTTAAAATCTTAACTAAATTTTCTCTCTCATCTTTGGTAATTTGGTTTACTTTCTTATTTTCAGAAATTCCAGATAGTTGCACAACAACTTTTATTAATTTTTCTGGTAAAAGTTCATTTAAGCTATTTTTGAACTCTTTGTTTGCAAATTTTTCAAAATCTCTACATACCCTTTTATCTAACATTTCAAAACTTAGAGCTGGTTTTAAATCAATACTAGCTTTAATACATGAGTTATTTAATTTTTCTTCTACATTTTTAGTTCTATTTAATTTACTACTAGAACTTAATACTACTGGTCCAGTAATACCAAAATGTGCAAATAACATTTCTCCAAAATCTTCATATATTACATCTTTAGTTTCATCATCTATTAGTTTGAATCCTACATTTCTTAAAGTCAACCCTTGCAATTTGGAACAAATATCACCTTTTGACTTTAATGGAACAAGTCCTGGTTTTAGCGTAATTATACTGTGACCAAGTTTTTGACAGATTTTATACCCATCTCCTGTACTCCCAGTAGAAGGATAACTTTTTCCACCTGTTGATATTACACATTTATCACAACTAATTAATGTTTTATTGCTTAACACCACCCCTTTTATAGCATTGTTTTCTTGTATAATGTCTGTAACACTTAGATTATATAATACTTTAACTTTTTGTTTTTCTAGTTGATGTTTTAAAGCATCCACTACCTTAGTGGCATCATCACACTCAGGAAATACTCTTCTTCCACGTTCTATTTTAGTAGTTATTCCTATATCATTAAAATATTTTATAACATCATTACTATCAAAATTTGTGAATGAACTGTACATAAACTTACAATTTCTTATAACATTTTTTTCAAATTCATTTATTCCACCATCAAAAGTAATATTACATCTACCTTTACCAGTAATTTTTAATTTATTTCCAAGAGATGATTTTTTTTCTACTAGAACAACCTCATTGCCATTTTTAGCACACTCTATTGCACATAGCATACCAGCTGCTCCTCCACCTATAACTACTACTTTCAAAATTTATTCTCCTTTTATAATTTTAGAGGCTGCCATACATATTGCAAGTTTTGCAGACTCATATGTTAGTCCTCCTTGCACATAAGCAGCATATGGTTCTCTTATTGGACTATCTGCTGAAAGTTCTATTGAGGCTCCCTCTACAAATGTTCCTGCTGCCATTATAACTTTTGATGTATATCCTGGCATTTCCCATGGGTAAGGAACAACATTGCTATCAATTGGACTTAATTCTTGGATAGATCTTATAAATTTTACTAAATTTTCCTCATTTTTTAATTTAATTGCTTGAACTATATCAGAGCGTTTTTCTCTATATTTAGGATATACTTCATATCCTAAATCTTCAAATAATTTAGAAGCAAAAACACTAGCCATCATGGCATTTTTTACAATTGATGGTGCAATAAAAAGACCTTGTAAAATATTTCTATTTTGGTCAAGTGTAGCACCACATTCTTTTCCTATTCCAGGACATGTAAGGACTTGACTACAAAGATCAATATATTTTTTCTTACCCGCAATGTATCCACCTATTTGGCAAAGACCTCCACCTATATTTTTAATTAGACTTCCACAAACTAGATCTGCACCGACTTCAGTTGGTTCTTTCTTTTCAACAAATTCCCCATAACAATTATCTACCATAATTATTACATCTTTATCTACTTGACGAATATTTCTAATAGCAAGCTCAATATCTTCGATTAGTAAAGATTTTCTTAGCTCATACCCCTTTGATCTTTGTATATGTATCATTTTTACCTTATTGTTTTTTAAAAACTCACATACTTTTTTAATTTCTATATTTCCTTCTTCATCTAAGTCAATTTGTGCATATTTTACACCATAATTTTTAAGAGATAGATCATTTTCTTCAATTCCTATAACCTCACATAAAGTGTCATAAGGTCTACCTGAAATTGCAAGAAGAGTATCACCTGGCATAAGACACGCCCTAAGTGCTGTTGCAATTGTATGTGTTCCATTTACAAAGCCAATTCTTACAAGAGAGTCTTCTGTTTTAAATATATTTGCATATACTTTTTCTATTGCTTCTCTTCCAACGTCATTATATCCATATCCTGTTGTTTTTGAAAGATGCATAGTAGATATTTTTTCTTTAGTAAAAGCTTTTAAAACCTTTGCTTGATTAAAAAATGCTATATCCTCTATTTCATTTACCTTACTTGCTATATCAATTTCCACCTTATTTGCCATTTCAATTATTCTATCATCTATATTAAACATTTTATATGCTTCCACTATCATCACCTTATTATATTATAACATAAATTGTGTAAAAATCCAATTAGCAAGTAAATAAAGTAGTATGTTTTTAGCATACTACTTTTAAAATTATATTTATTTTTTATTTAAAAAGGCATTACATAATAATATATATTCATCTATATCTAATTGTTCAGCTCTTATATTTTCATCATAATTAACACTTTCAAATACTTTCTTTATTTCTTCTTTTGTAAGATTTAAAAATTTAGTAGATTCTAATGAATTTATCATCTTTTTTCTTCTTTGAGCAAAGGCACAATGTATAAGATCAAAAAGAATTTCTTCATTATTACACTTATATTTTTTATTTTTAACTAGACTAATAACTGCTGATGTAACATTTGGAGCCGGAATAAAAGAAGAATTTGGTACTATTATTTCTATTTTACTATCAGCTAGATAACTTGTCATTAAAGTTAGTATTGAATAATCTTTGGTATTTTTACTTGCAACCATTCTACATGCTACTTCTTTTTGTACCATAACAGTTATTTTTTTTACTCTTTTACTATCTTGCAATAATTTAAATAATATAGGTGTTGTTATATAATATGGCAAATTTGCTACTACCAAAACATTGTCAAATTTAGTTTTCATATCATTTTCTAGTTTAGATATAACACTATCTAAATCAACTTTTAAAATATCTTCATTTAACAGTGTATAATTAGTTTTATTAAAAAATCTTTGGTTTATTACATCTATCATATTTTTATCAATTTCTACTAACAAAACATGCTTAGCTACATCAAGTAAATAATTTGTTAAATTTCCAAGTCCTGGCCCAATTTCAATTACTAAATCATTTGGCGTTATGCTTGATACTTCTACTATCTTACTTAGTACATTATCATCGATTAAAAAGTTTTGTCCAAATCTTTTACTGGCCGATATATTGTACTTATTTAAAATTTCTTTTGTCTTTTTTAATGTATTCACATCTTCCTCCTTAAAAAAATTACCAGTAATAACAATACTACCGGTAATAAAGCTTAAATTTTAAAGACCACCATTAGCTTTTAGTCTATCTCTTAATGCTCTAATTGATGTACTATAAGATCTATGCAAAACTCCCTTACTAAAACATGTAGTATAGTAAGCACCATCGCCCATGTTATAAGCATTTAGGGCATAGACCTCTATATCATCTGGATTTGACACTCTTCTTTTGGCAGCTTCAAAATAGTGTGATAGTAAATATGCACCTGCTGTCATATTATCATATGGATCATAAAAGTCGGATATTCCAAGCTTATTTCTTAAATTAGCATGATTTGAAATATGTATCTGGCACAAGCCATAAGAATTTCCACCACCAAGTGCTCTTATGTTATATCCACTTTCTTTATACATAACTGCTAAAAAAAGTTCATATTCTATTCCATATTGCATACATAAACTATATGCATATTTTTGGTAATCAGAAGCTAGGTTAATATTGTAAACTCTAAATCCCTCATCAACATATATAGAGTCTAGACTTTGCATAGCTGAACTTCTTGATACTGTTGTTGCTATTTTTGTTCCTATTTCTATAACTTGTTTTGTTGGCTCTGATATTATATTAGATGATAATTCTGCTCTATATATTTCAGTATCTTTGTCACATTTTACAAGATACTTAATTATCTTTTCTCCATTAACTCCTTCTTGAAGTACAGTTGTAACACCCCTATTTAATATAGCTGTTTCATTTTTCTCAACTTCATAAGGTATTGCCTCATTTACTTCTTCAATTTTGGCAGTTATTTTTGGAATGTTATCTTCTATTTCACCTATGTTTATTTTAGCATATTCTTTTGTAGTGCTTATATCTATTGTCATGTTATTTTGTATTGCACTATCTTTTGAAGGTGATACTATTGACTCTTCTTCAACATATACTTTATTTTGTATCAAAAAACTATCTACTGAATCTGCAAGTGTTAACACAACTTGCTTTGTTCCATAGTAGTTAAGTGTAACTGTCTTTATTTGAGTTGAAAGTAACATTATGAAAATTAAAGCAAAAAGTAATATTAAAGTTATTACAGTAAGTGTTTTTCTCAACACATATGCTTTATCTTGCTCCATAGTTCCTCCTTGATTATAAACTCGCATAACTATTATACCATTATTAATATTTTTTGTCAAATATACTAACAGTTTTTCTTGATATACAAACTTATAATATAATATTATTACATTTATGTTACAGTATAACAAAAAATAAACTAAACTACAAAAGTCTAGTTTATTTTCATAAATATTTATTATTAGTGCATTGAATTTGATTTATTTCCAATAATAGTATTTACACTTGATATAGTAAGTGATGTATATTTACTTCCTTTTTCATAATCATCTCCAAAATAAATTCCATCGCTATTTAATTCTTTTATGCTACCGCCAAAATATATTTTATAACTATTATTTAGCCTAATTTCTGGTGTAGAAATAAGTATTGCCCTATAAGCTTTGCTTGGACTAAATGTTATTATGTTATTTCCGCTATTATCTTCAACATTAATTATATTTCCTGCCTTTTGATCGCTATTAAAATAATATGTAATACTACACTGAGTTGATGAGTTACTTGTTGTCTGAAACATTCCCTGACTTCCTACTGCCACCAAGATTCCCCCTGTAATTTCAAAGGTCCCATCATAGTCAAGTGGTGAGTCCTTATCACTTGTTGGGCCATTTACAATTACTACTCCTCCACTCATATAAATACTTCCATTAGAGTCAAGTCCATCGCCAGAAGCATCCACTACTATGTACCCACCATTAATCAAAAATCTATTTTTGCTATTTTTAGAATTATTATTTTTAGGGTTTATAAAAGACATGTCGTTTTCACTGCATATATTTATACCATCATCTTCTGATATTATATGAATAGTACCAGAATTAATATTAATATTTTTAGCTTCAAGTCCCTCATAGCTTTTTTTAATATTTATACTTCCACCATTTATAGTTAATGTTTCATCAGCATGCACTGCATCATCATTTGAACTCAATAAAATATCGCCATCATATATGTATATATCCTTATTTGAATGAATACTGTCATCATAAGAATCTATTTGTATAGTACCACTAACAATAGCTATTAAATTTGATGCCTTAATTCCTTTTTTACTTTCATCTATATTTGATGTAGCATTTTTATCAAATGGTATTTTAGAAGAACTTATATTACTACTTTTACTTCCCCCTCCTGCTGTAATATTGATAGTACTGTCTTGTATAAAAATATTTCCAACTTCTTCTGTATCATCCTCCTTATTTGATTTTATACCATCACTATTTGCTATAACATTTATACTAGCATCTTTAACACAAAAAGAATCATTTCCTCTTATACCATCATCTTCTGCTACTACACTAATATTTGCTCCTATTATTTTTAAATTATCCTTACATACAATTCCATCTTCATAACTAGTATAAACTTCTAAACTACCATTTCCATTGATAGTTAGGTCATCTTTACTAAATATTGCTCCATTTTCATCCCCTTCACTTTCATTTCTCTCATCTTTTATAATGTTTTTAGTATCATCTGCAAGAGTTATTATAGTCTTTTTGGAACTTTTTATATATATTGGTGCTACGCTACTGTTTGAAATACTTGCACCATTTAAGACTAACCTAACTTCTAAATCTTTTGAAACATCTATAATTATTTGTCCTTGACTTATACTACCATAAATGTTATATATACCAGATGAGTCTATTTTTACCGTATTACCATCAATACTAGCACCACTACCTGAAATTTCTATACCATCATCACTTAATTTTATTGAAGAATTAAATACTCCAGGAATAGTAATATCTAAATCTTCTTCATCATATTTACCATATATTTCTACATCTTTATTTGAACCATTTTTCATGAATATTAAAATTGCAAAGACAGAAATTATTATTAAGAATATTATACCCAATATAATTATTATTTTTTTCATTTTTACCTACTCTTTCATTATAGTTGCATATCGTCTGTTTTATCAAGATATATAGCAACAGTTAAATTACCATTTCTCTTTCTTATCTCATCAATAAATTCTTTTTCATTCTTTGATTTATCAAAATCTATATCATATATAAGTTCAAACATTGTGCCAAGATTTGTAGTTTTAACCTTTTCAAGGTTAAAAAAACTGGTATATTTGCTTAGAACATCATTAAAGACATCTGTATAGTTTAAATTTTCTGGTATTACTATTTTTAATTTTTTCCTCTCATTTTTACCATTACCAAATCTTGATTTAGATAGTATTATAAGTAACAAAGATACTAATACTACTAAAACACACGCAAATAAAATTTGACCTATTCCTATTGCAAGTCCAACTACCATTGCAAAAAATATTGTTGTAATTTCCCTTGAATTACCCGGAATACTCCTAAACCTTACTAAGCTAAAAGCACCTAAAACTGCAACAGAAGTACCTAGATTTCCATCCACCATAAATATTATCATTTGTACTAGTAACGGTAGCAAAGCCACTGTAATTACAAAATTTTTTGTATACTTTGTAGTAAACATATGGACAACTGATATTATAATTCCTAAAACAATAGATACTGTTATGTATAATACCATATTACTAAAAGATACATTTCCTATATTTGATATAATATTTTCTAACATTTTATTACCTCACTTACTCTTTAATAATTTATTTTTATATGCATTTCCATACTTTGAAAATGACGATTTATATATTTTATTTTCTGAAAGTAACCTACAAAACCACAAAGGATACGAAGCATTACTTTTTATTTCCATTACATATTTATCTGTTATTTTTTCTCCAAAACTATTTTCTCTAAAATCTAACTTATTTTCTCTATATAATAAATTTTTATCAATTGTAATTCTAAAACTTTCATCTGCTTTTAAAAAATAGGCCTCTCTATCATAAGATAAATACATTTTTTTAACAAGATTATATTTTTTAAATACATAGTCAATTTCCCCCATAGATGTGCTATCACAACTTTTTGGAATAATACTATAATTAATATAATCTTCAAACTCTTTATAGCTTATGATAACTCTTCTTTTAAAAACAACATCATGATATTTCTTTTTTAACTCTAAAAACACCTCATTAAAATTTCCTTTTTCATCTTTATAAACTCTTGCTCTAACTTTTTGTTTATATATTGGTTTTTCAATAGATATTCTTGCAAGTTCGTAATTTATATCATCAAAATATATATTACATATTGTACTTTTAAAATATTTGTTTTTGCTAAAATATTGTTTTAGTACGCTACAAATTATTTGATATTGTTTATCATCTAATATGTATTTTTCTTCTATCCTTTTAAAATTTTGGCTATTAATTTTATTCACCTCACTTAGCAGTAGTATAGCTTAACACTTTGATAATAAAATGTTTAAAATGTGTTTTTTATGTGATTGTTTTTAATTAACTTTTACTTTAATTCCCATTTACTTTTTATTTAGTAAATGTTATAATATATTTAGATAGCAGATTATTTGAAAATCTACAAGCATTTGAACGGGAATCGGGAATTTATAACCGGTGTTGAATGCTCTAATTTTATTAGAGAATCCTAAACGTTATAACAGATGCCCACCTTTTATAAAAAGGTTTTATCATTTACTGCTATCTACCTATGAAAAAAAGCACTATTTAAGTTTATACTTAAATAGTGTTTTTTATATAAATAACCTTATTAAATAAATTAAAAATAATATTAGTAATATAATACCACTTTTATTAGTTAAAGTATCCTTTTTACCAACATGGCAAAATAAGAATATTAAAATTGTTGAAAAAAGTAGTAGTAATAAATTAGAATTAAAATCCTGTGAAAAATTTATTGGTGTTATAATTGCTCCTATTCCTATTATAAGCCATAAATTTAACATACATGATCCAACAAGATTTCCAACGGCCAGTGAAACATCTTTTTTTATAGTGGCAACTATTGTGGTAACGAGCTCTGGAAGTGCAGTACCAATTGCTACAATTGTAAGCCCTATAATCCTTTCAGATATTCCAACTTTTACAGCAATTCTCTCACAAGTGTCCACAACAAAGTCCCCGCCAAATTTTAACATAACTATTCCTATGATTATTAATAATACTGATGTAATTATACTAATATCATTCCTTGGCTTTCTTTTTTGGTGATTAACTTTTATTATATCTTTTATAGCTATAAATACAGGATACGAAAAGTATAATAAAAAAAGAACAAGTAATACTATCCCCTCGAATCTACTTATTACATATCTACCACTACCTATATCAAAATTAGCCAAAATAATTATTAAAAGTGTAGCAAATATAGAAATAGGTAGATGCACATTTTTTACTTCCCCTTCAATTTTTACGGGCTGTATTATTGCTGCAATAGCAAGAATTAAGAGCAAATTACATAAATTGCTTCCTATTGCATTTCCTATGATTAAATCGGTATAACCTTTACTTGCTGACACTACTGTAATAAAAAGTTCTGGCATAGATGTCCCTATACATACAATGGTAAGCCCTATTATTATTTCAGGAATATGAAATTTTTTGGCAATATTACTAGAACCTTTTACTAAAAAGTCAGCACCAATAATTAGTAATACAAACCCAAGCATAATTAAAATTATATCTTTTATCATTAGTTTTCCCCTTTTTGTTAGTATACAATATATTGTAAAATAAATAAAGACCTTTTTAAAAAAATTCTATTTAGAATAATTTTCTAAATAGAATTTTTTACTTTGTTAATTAGATTGTTTAGGAATAAAAGGTATTACTTTTTGTGCGAAATCAGCAAAATTTTGTGATTGTAAGATTACCTTTCCTGGTCCTACAAGTTTAGTTAAAAATAGTCCTTCACCACCAAGTAGTATATTTCCAAGTCCTTTCACCATCTCTACTTCATATTTTACAGTATCTGAAAAAGCAACTACATTTCCTGTGCTTACTTTTAATACTTCGCCAGGTGCAAGATCTTTTTCTATTGGATCTCCGTCAACTTCTAAAAATATTTTTCCATTACCTTGTGCTCTTTGTAAAATGAAGCCTTCTCCCCCAAAAAATCCTGCTGAAAACTTTTTATTAAGTGCAATTTCTAACTTAACACTATCTTCTGCACATAAGAAAGCACCTTTTTGTATCATTATACTTCCGCCACCAAGTGTATCTAAATCTATTGGCATAACACTTCCAGGTACAGTTGATGCAAAAGCAACCAAAGCATCGTCTCTTGTAGCAGTATAATTTGCCATAAACAATGACTCACCTGTAAACATTCTTCCTAAACTTTGCATAAGTCCGCCTCTTGCATTTGTACTCATATCAATTCCTTCTGTTTGATATGCCATACCACCTGATTGTGTAAATATTTTCTCTCCTTGTCTTAATTTTAATTCTACTACTGGTACTGTTTGACCAATTACTTTATATTCCATAATATACCTCCTATTATAATTTATATAATATCAGGAAAAAAAACATTATTCAAGGTATATATACAATTTAATCTAATTTTAAATGATTTTTTAGCTTCTTTTGTACCTTTGTTTCTATTCTTGACACATAGGAACGTGATATGCAAAGTTCATCTGCTATTTCCTGTTGTGTCTTATATTTTTTACCATCAATTCCATATCTTGAACTCATTATATATTTTTCCCTTTCAGGAAGTTTTGTTAGTATATAGTTTATTACCTGGTCTACCAAAGCTTTGTTATATATAGTATCTATGGCAGGCTTACTTCCCTCATCAATCGTATCTGCAAGTTCCATGTCATTACCATCTTTATCAGTCCCTATAACAGTGTTTAGGGATACTTCCGCGTTTATTTTTTTGGTGCTTCTTATATTCATAAGTATTTCATTTTCTATACATTTACTAGCATATGTACTGATTTTAAATCCTTTATTTTCCTTAAAACTATTGATAGCTTTAATAAGTCCAATGGTACCTATTGAAATGTATTCTTCCATATCTTGTTCATTTTTTGCATATTTTTTTGCTATGTGTGCTACCAACCTTAAGTTGTGCTCTATTAAAATGTTTTTAGCATCCTTACTACCCTCAAAATATCTTCTTAAGTAATATTCCTCTTCTGTTTTACTAAGTGGTTCTGGAAATAAGTTACTATTTGAAATATACCCAAATAAACAAAAAATATAAGAAAGTATATTTTCTATAAATGAAAAAAACATAAAATCCCCCCAAAAGTTTCCTTATTTAATATTTATGTAATTTTATGTTTTTTTTGCATGTCTTTGATAGAAAAAGATAAAAACAGGACATGAAATAAAATCCTGTTTTCACCTTAAAATTAGAAGCTTCTTCCGCCTCCACCATGACATCCACCACTACTGCTATGATGAGTAGAAGATCCGCCTCCGCTACTTCCACCTCCACTAGATTGTGGTGAATATGTTTTACTTGTATGGGTATTTATGAATTTATCGTCCCTTACAGATAAATTCAAACTATTTTTTACTAAATATTGACTTGCCTTAGTTGCCTTTGCAATTGTTCTATGTCTTGCTCTTGCTATTAAAAAGAATATTAAAGTTGCAATAGATGAAACCACCATTATTGGAAATATAGGAAAAGGTTCAACTTTTACATATTCTCCGTTACTATCAATTCTATAATTTTTATTGCTACTTGCAACACCTTTTTTAGCATATTTTTTTGCATCATTTATAAAAACTGTTGAACACATATAATAATCTTTTTTAGATATTTGCTCATATGTATCATCTAATATACTATCTATTCTTGCATCACTATAAACAAGTATGGCATGGCCAGTAGTAGAAATCCACATATTTCTTTTATCCATATCAATTAAGAATAATAGTCCATCATAAGTATTACCTACTCCAAAATCATTATAATCATAAAAATCATCCGCCCAATCTTGTGAAGTTGACTTATTGTTATTATCTATTGTTACTATTACCATATCCATATTATATGTTTCTATAAAAGATTTAACTTCTCCATATAACGCTTCTTCTTCACTGTCTGTTAAAAGATCTGCAAAGTCATAAATTTTTTTATCTGCATCTACTCTTGGTGTTTTTAATATTGAATATTTATTGCTAGAATTTACTTTTATACTATCTCTTACCTTTAAATCCATCTCTGTTCTTTCATATGTAACAGGTTGAGCCGCATATATACTAGCAAATAAAGATATTAAAACTGCTCCAAAAAGTGTCAAAAATATGTTTTTAAGTTTCATACATACCTCCTACCCTATAAGCCTAGTTAAAAATACAATAAGTGATATAATTCCCGTACTTCCCAAAAATGCTATGAGTGTCCAAAGCCAAGCTTTCTTGCTATCTATTGGAACATTTCCTACCATCTTACCAGTCTGTCCATTCATTGCAAACATATGCATCTTATCTTTATATTTTATATTTAACATCCATACGGGTAAAAGCATATACTCTATATTTTTATCAACTATTTGACAATTTAGATTACTAACTGTTACACTGCTATATCCAGTAACTGTATTTTTTAATTCATCACTTGTACTATTTTTTATTCTAGTATATGCTCTTTGTTTTGCCTCTTCTTTGCTAACATCATACTTTTCAGCTAAAAAACCAGAAAGATATGACATATTAAATTCTTTTAGTCCTGCATAATCAAAAGGCTCTACTGAATCCATAGTATCATCATCAAACTTCTTAGAACCATCTACTGGTACTCTTTGATATGACATAGTACCATTCCTAGTTGCCAAATATTCATCAGTTTTAGTATATATATAATCTCCACTTCTCCATGTTCTAATTTTTTTTGCAATAGCTGTCATATTTGCAGATACATAAGAATCATACATCCAAAATGGAATATATACTCCTGTAACTTTTTCCAAATTTTTAACATCCGTAAAGTCCTTTGGCGCAAACAGCTTTCCTTTTGAAAATTTCTTAAATGCTTCTACTACTTGTGCCTTTGTCTTCTTGAAAGGAATTATTTTAGAGGGTTTAAATTCTCCCTTAAATTGAGACTTAATAATACTTGAACTACCACAATACACACAAAATGTTGCACTTGTATTTTCATCTGCTATAATTTGTGCCCCACAATTTGAACATGTATACTGATCCATTGGAACAGATGCATCACTTGCTTTTTCCCTCTTTTTTTCTATTTCCTCTAACTCTTCTAATGCATAAGAATGACCACAATAAAGACAATCCCATCTTTGAGACTTGGGATTAAAAGGTAAGTTTGCTCCACAACTTGGGCATTCATGATCTAAAACTTCCATGTAATCTCTCCTATCTTTTGACATTATTTTATCATATTTTTATAACTTATTCAATAAAAATTCTCTACATATTATTCAAAACAAATAATATATATAACAAAAATATATACGAACATATAATAATGTTCGTATATATTTTTTACTACTCAAAATTAATGTAAATACTTCCAATACCAGAATCAATTTTTAGTTTTATTTCTTTATCTAATATATCTTTTTTATTATTATTACCTTCATTTAAATTAATGCTACCTATACCTTTGTCTACATCTAAATCGTAATTTATATAACTTCCTGCTATATTTAGTTTTAATTTACCAACACCAGATGAAACTTTACTATCGTCTAAGATATAACCGCTATACTCTACACTACCAACTCCTGTATCCAAATCAAGTTTTCCTATTTTCATACTATTCATAACTACACTACCTACACCAGTTAATATCTTAGCTCTACTTGCAGAAAAATTATCAATAACTGTCTTACCTGCACCAAATTTAGCGTCAAACTCTTCAACTTCTAAACCATTTATATATACTTTAGAAGCACCTGTAATTAATTTTAATTTATCTATATTTATAGCTTTGGGTATATATAAATATAATTTGTAATTTTTGTCATTGCCAGTTACAATTCTTATTTTTCCACTATCTTTTTGTTCTATATTTAATGTGCCATTTTTTATACTTTTTTCTATTAATTCTGTATTACACTTATATTCAAGGTTTTCATAATCACCTTGGTATATATAAAGTTCTACTGATGATAAACTAATTTTAATATTATTAAACTCATACTCATTATCTTCTTTGTAAACTTTTACTACCTGTTCAAAATTTTCTTCTATTTTACTATTATCACTGCTAAAATCTACTATTTGAGTAAGTTTAAATATCACTATAACGCATGATGAAATTATAGAAAATGCTAACACTATTCCAAATATAAGTGCAAATATTTTTACTACTTTTTGTCCACCATTCATTTTATATCAGTACCTCCAAATAGATTAAATGCATTAATATATATTGTTTTTACTTCGTCACTATTATTATTTTTAACTTTATTATCTGTTCCACCAAATAAAGAATTTGATTTAACTTTAACATTAACACCTTCTGGTACTAAAATATCAACTCCGCCAAATATAGATGTTGTGTTTATAACATAATCATTATCTATGTCACATTGTTTTAAATCAACATTTATACCTCCGAAAATAGCATTTAAAGTAAGTCCTCTAAATTCTTTACCAGAAAATTTCACATCTTCGCCAGAGAATACTGCTGTAATATCTTGACTATCCTTACTATTAGTATTTAACTCTTTTATTTTTGTACTAACACCAGATGATATTACATCTTTAAATATCATACTAAGACCAATTATAAGAAGTATACCTGGTACAATTAATTTTTTAATTATACTAAAATCAATAAGGTCCTGAAATCCTAGAAGTAGCACTATTCCAACTAGTAAAAATATTAATGATGTGGTTTTATCTTTGTCTTTTATTAAAGATATAAATGAAGGTACTATTATAAATATTGTCCACCACCCATCAAAAAACAAGTTAACGTTTATAATATCAAGTGAATTTAGACCTATAATTACTGCTAAGGCCACAAAAAATATTCCCCATAAAATATTACCTAATTTATTCATTTTTTCCTCCTAATTATCTAATAATTTTTTTGCAACTAAATTACAATCTTTAATTATTTTTTCTTCATCAAGTGTAATTAGTTTTTTATCTTTCATTATTATATCACCATTTATTATTGAAGTCAAAACATCACATCCATTTGCACAATATACAATATTTGAGTACACATCATTTAATGGATTAAAATCTATTGAAGAACCATCAAGTATAATAATATCTGCTTTTTTGCCCACCTTAATGCTACCGATTTCATCTTCTAGCCCAAGAGTCTTTGCCCCATTAATAGTAGCCATTTGCAAAGTAGTATATGCATCTATACATGTACTATCAAGATTACTTGCCTTTTGCATATAGTTTGCCATCTTCATCTCCAAAAACATATCAAGAGATGGAGTCGAGCTTGATCCATCAGTTCCAATAGATACATTTACTCCATTGTTTAAATATTTATTTATTGGTGCAATTCCTGAACCAAGACTTGCATTACTTACCGGATTGTGAGATATTCCTCCTTTTAAATTTTTTAGTATTTCTATATCACTCTCATTTGCAAAAACACAATGTGCCAAAACAAGTGGTACTTGAAAAGCTCCAATGTCTTTTAATAACTCAAAAGGAGTCATATTATATTTTTCTTTTATTATTCTTATCTCATCTTTTGTTTCTGCAAGGTGAATGTGAAGACCTATATTATATTTTTTTGCTATATTTACACATCTTACCAAAGTATCTTTTCCGCATACATAAGGAGAGTGAGGTCCAACCATTAAAGTTATTAAACTATTTTTATCGTTATTATATTTCTTTATCAAATCATATGTTTCAAGAATTCTTTGATCATTTTCATCTTTTGTATCCATAATGCATCTGGAGATACAAGCACGTATCTTTGACTCATTTATCGCCCTTATAGTTCCATTAACTAAAAAATACATATCTAAAAACGTTGTTGTACCGGTTTTTATCATCTCTAGTATTCCAGACAGAGAACTTTTATATACGTCATCTTCGTTTAACTTATCTTCCACTGGCCATAT
The DNA here is from genome assembly GCA_934162655.1 of uncultured Clostridia bacterium. GTDB lineage: Bacteria > Bacillota > Clostridia > TANB77 > CAG-465 > CAG-465. Next base: position 27,865 of record CAKPJL010000012.1, read on the forward strand.
TTTCTTATTTAACCACTCCATCAAATTATATCCTTGAGCATACCCCTTAAATAAATTCATAGCTACATGAGAATGAGTATTTATAAGTCCAGGAAGAACTATATTTTTTGTAGCATCAATTATTTTAGCTTTTTTGCTTTCTATATTAGTTCCTATTTTTACTATTTTATCGTCTCTAATTAAAATATCACATATCTTGGTATTTTCTTTTTTTTCAACATCAACTACCAAACCATTTTTTATAAGTATTTCTCCCATATTCCACCTCTAAATTAACTTTATTTAAACCACATTTTATCATATATAATATTTATTGTAAATATTAATATAAAAGTAATAACACTAAATCACGAGTTCAAATCTTTTTTTATTGTAATAGAAAAGCATAAATAAAAAATCATGAATCAAACTAATCCATGATTTTATAATTTTTTTGTTACTTTTTATGGGTTTTATAAATTTAATTTTAACAGTTTAAACTTCCCTCATTATATATAGCTTTAACATTTTTATTAGATAGTCTTTATAATTTGATTTTTCAATATCTTCATTTATAACTAAATTTGTTTTTCCAATAACATTACCAAAACTATCTACTATTTCCATTTGTCCTACAATGTAGCCTTTTGAAAGCGGAGCAGTTAAATTATCTACATATGTTACTATTTCCTCCGTATTTAAATTCTCACCTTTTTTTGCTAATACATTTACATTATCTTGTATATATACTTGTGCTTTTTTGGATATATTCTTGTTTATATTTATTTCTCCAACAAGTACGCCTTCTTTAGCGATTTCTTTTGTTTCATAAGTCGCAAAGCCATAATCTAGTAACTGTTTAACATCATTTAACCTAGCCTCAGATGATGGAGCCTTCATTACTACTGCAAGCATCGTTGTGTTTTTTCTAGTTGCCGTTGCAGAAAGATTAAATAGAGCTTTTGATGTTGAGCCTGTTTTTAGACCTGTTGCACCTTCATAATATCTAATTAATTTATTAGTGCTTGAAAGTGAAAAATTTCCATTCCTTAAAGTATCCATCCAAATAGATGTATATTTTAATATATCTTTATGTTTGTTTATGAGTTCCATTGACATAAGAGCAATATCATAGGCTGTTGTATAATGTCCTTCTTCATCTATTCCATGTGAATTCATAAAATGTGTATTAGTCATATTTAACTCTTCTGCTTTTTTATTCATCATTTGTACAAAATTTTCTTCACTTCCACCGATCATTTCTGCAACTGCCACTGTTACATCATTTGCTGATACCACACATATTGCTTTCAAAGCTTCATCAATTGTTAAAGTTTCCCCTTCCTTAAACCATATTTGTGAACCACCCATTTTAGATGCATTGGCACTGCATGTCAATTTATCTTGATATGATATAACTCCACTATCTATTTTTTCCATAAGTAAAAGTAGTGTCATAATTTTAGTAACTGATGCCGGTAATAGTCTTTCATTTTCATTATTAGCATATATTATCTCACCAGTTGTTGGTTCTACTAATATTTGAGATACAGATTCAAATTTAAATGCTGGTACCGTTGTTCCAGTTGATATACTTGATGAAACTTCATTTGATGTTTTTTTATCATTTGTCTGATACATAAAATTAGCTGCAAATATATTACAATTAAATAAATACATTACAAGTAATAATACTACTAATATTTTTTTTAGCTTTTTTTTAACCACAAAAACCACCTCTATAATTAATACATTATACTTATTTTTCGATTATTTATGATATGTTTTTTAATAAATTGAATACTTATTACCCTTTTTAAAGCTCTAAATTTTTACAATTAAGAATATTTATAGTATTACTATTGTTATAATAATAAATTTATTATACAATACTTGATATAGGAGAAAATTTATATGGCAAAAAAAATCATTGTAATTATACTAATAATAATCTTAGCCTTGACTAGTTCAATATTTTTATATTTTTATTCTAATAAGAGTTCCTTTGATGAGGAAACATCAGTTAAACTATATAAATCATTAATTGACAAATATATAAGTAGTTCAATTAAATTAAATAATACTTATGATTACTTTTTTATAGATAGTAGCACACTAAATAACTTATCTGATAATAAAAATTTATCTAAAAAATCAATAGATGAAATTTTGCTATATTGTCAAAAGTACGACAAATATAACCCCTTAGAGAGAAAAGAAGATTTAATTATAAAAAAAATATATTTTGATGTTGTAAAAATAAATAAAAACACTGTAAGTATTAATTTAAATTATAATATCAAAAATTCAAAATCTACCGGAGGCATAAATTATATATGTAAGTATATAAAAGGAAATTGGGACATAAGTAATGAAAAAAGTGCTTGGGCAAGTTAAAATAAAACAAGGAGAAATCAAGCAAACGGTAAATGGTTTGCTTAAAGAACTCCTTGCTTTTTTATAGATTAAATTACACTTCTTTTTTTCTAAATGAGTCCCAAACTGTAATTAATAAAAGTATAGCTGTAATAATCAAAACTGTTATAGAAAATTGTAGTGGTGTAGTTATATTTATTTCTGAGGACGAAGCGTATTTTTCAAAAGGCAATATTTTACTATTTAAATCAAAATTAGAAAATGGTAAATATTTAAAAAACTCAACATTCAAAAATCCATTAATTAAATTTATCCCCAAACCAGCACCCACAAATAATGCCGATGTTATTATAGTAGAAATTGCTGTGTTTTTAGTTAATGAAGATAGTGCCATACCAATTAAAATATAAATAAATAATTCTGGTATTCTTAACAGATATTGTATCGTTTCATAAGTATATGTTTTCATTTCTTTTACCACACCATCATTTACATATAGATAATTATTGGTATTTACTCCAAATGTTATATTACCAATTAGCACACTAATTTGGGAAATAAATAAAATTGAAATTATACCAAGCATTAATATTGCTAAAAGTTTTGCAAATAAAACTTGACTTCTTTTGCAAGGTGATATTAGCATAAATTTTATAGTACCTTTTGATATTTCATCTGATATTGTAGAAGATGCCAATACAATTATTAAAAGTCCTATAAATATAACGGATATACTATTTGCAAATTCATTATATTTATATCTACTATACCCTTTAATATCAAATGACATTTGATCATCCATGTAACAAGGAGCTATATTGTTTTGTAATCTATACTCATCTATAAGTATTTGTTCTTCTAATTTTTCTACCTCTGCATCATCTACATATGTTACTCTAGAATAATCAAATCTACTTTCTATTATATTGTTTAGTTTAGATATATGGGCTAACATATTATCTTTCCATAAAGAGTTTTCAGATGTATACTTTCCCATTTCATATTTTAACATTCTATCTTGTTTTGCTATTTCCTCATCATATTCTTCTTTAGTTATTAAATTTTGTTCATATTCTTGCACTATCATCTCTTTACAAAATGCTATATATTCTTCAAAT
>CAKPJL010000013.1 GCA_934162655.1 uncultured Clostridia bacterium
ATAAATTTAAAGACGCGAATAAAAATCTAGAAATACTGCTTGGAAACGAAGAGTTAAGAAGAAGGGCAGAAAAGCGATTTGAAGCATATCTTGAATATAATACCTTAATAGCAGATGCTAAGGCAGAAGTAGAAGAAGCTAAAGCAGAAGTAGAAGAAGCAAAAGCAGAAGTTAAAGAAGCAAAAGCAGAAGTAGAGGAAGCAAAAGCAGAAGTAGAAGAAGCTAAAGCTGAGATAGAAAAGTCTAAGGTGAAAGTAGAAGAAATAAAGAAAAAATCAAAAGTAGAAATAGAAAAAGCAAAAGATTTGGGAATAAAAGAGGGAATAGAAAGTGGAAAAAATGATAAGGCAGTGGAAATAGCTATTAAAATGAAATCAAAAAATATAAAAGCTAGTGAAATATCTGAAATAACAGGTCTTTCTATTGATGATATAAATATGCTATAATGCTTTTTATTAAACTAAAAGAACTACAAATAAAATTGTAGTTCTTTTATATTAAAAAAGTATTAATCTGTGAGTAGTAAAAGCGGATCTAATGTGTTTCCATCACTTTTAAATATTGAAAAATGTAGATGTGGACCGGTTGTATATCCATTTAAAATTCCATTTTCTAAATATTTTGGACCAACTTTTGCAATTACTTGTCCTTGATATACACTTTGACCTTCTTTAACAAAAAAATTACTATCAAGATGAGAATAAAGTGTTTTATAACCATTTTCATGAGAGATAATAACAGTATTACCGTATCCATTTAAAAATCTAACACATGAAATTGTACCGTCCATGGAAGCATATACATCTGTCATGTGTGGAACGGGGAAATCTATGCCATTATGAAAAGATACTGAACCAAATATTTCTCTATAACCGTAATAAGATGATATATATTTTGTTTTAGTGGGAAATATAAAGTTTATTTTAGAAGGGGTTACAGTAAAGGAAATAAAAATACTAAGAAAAGATACACTAAAAAAAGAAAGAATAAAAAATTTTTTAAACATATAATCACCAAATACTATTATAACATTTAAGTAATGAAAAAAATGTAAGAAAATATTGAAAAAAGATTTTTACTGTGATATAGTAGCAAAAAAAGGAAGAGGTTTTTATAAAATGAAGAAAATAAATAAGTTTGATATAATTGCAATTGTACTAATAGTAGTATTTTGTATATGCCTAACTCCTATAACATTTCAAAATGATACATTTTACACTATAAAAGTAGGGGAAAGTATATTAAAAAATGGAATTGATATGCAAGATCATTTTTCAATTCATAAGGATTTGTCATATTCATATCCACATTGGCTATATGATTTATGTACATATCTTGTTTATTCTAAAACAGGACTTGTTGGAATATATGTTATGACAATAATACTTGCATCTCTTCTTGGAGTATTAATATATATTACTAGTAAAAAACTTGCTAAAAATAATATATTGTCCTTTTTTACTACATTATTTATTATGTTTTTAATGCAAGGTTTTATTGCTGCAAGGGCTCAACTTGTTACATATTCACTATTTGTACTAACTATTTATAATATAGAGATGTACTTAAAAACTAAAAGTAAAAAAAATGTTTTAGCGTTATTTATAATTCCAACAATAATTGCTAATATACATATAGCTGTATTTCCTTTTTACTTTGTACTTTATTTACCGTATATAGCAGAATACATTGTATCAAGAATTTTAGTTGATAATTGCTTAATAGAAAAGAAAATAAGAAAAATAGAAAGAAAAATTAATGACTGCAGTGATAAGAAAATAATATTAAAACTTGAGAAAGATAAAAAAAGATTAATTGCAAAAAAAGAAAAAAGAGAAGAAAAATTAAAAAATGCATATAAGGTAATAGTATCAAAACCTAATAAAAATGTTAAAAAACTTATTTTAATAATGATAGCAACTTTATTTACAGGATTTTTGACACCACTTAAAATGTATCCTTATACATATTTAGTTTTAACTATGATAGGAAAAACTACTTATTTTATAGCAGAACATCAACCAACAATTTTAGCAAATTTGCCTATGGCTACTATATATTTACTGGCAATAGTTGGCATACCAATGTTTACAAAAGTAAAAATCAAGCTATCTGATTTATTTTTAATGTTTGGTCTTGTCACACTTGCTATAATGTCACAAAGACAAATATCACTTTTATTCGTGCTTACAGCATTTATAGTTACAAAAATGATAGTAGATGTTGTAAAGAATAATTATAAAAAAGAATTAAAAGTAGATATAACAAAAGAAGAAGCTATTATACTTGTAATTATAACCATTATGATATCTAGTGGATTTGTATATGATAATATAAAAGGAAAATATAAATTAATAGATTCCGATGCCTATCCAGTAAAGGCATGTGATTATATAATAAAAAATATTGATATAGACAATGCCAGATTTTATAATGATTATGATTTTGGAAGCTATATGATATATAGAAATATTCCTGTGTTTATAGATTCTAGAGCAGATTTATACGATTCAAAATTTAGCAAAAAAGAAGATGACATATTTTATGGTTATATGCAAGTCTTTAGCATGACGAAGTATTATAAAGAAATATTTGATAAATATGGTATAACTCATTTAATAATTTATAAAAGCTCAAATTTAAATATAAATATTGAGGGAAGCAATGATAAAAGATATGAAAAAATTTATGAAGATAAAAAATTTGTAATATATAAATATAACCAAGATAGTCAAAATACTTGATAAAATAAGGTGGTACAAGCTATTGTAATAAAAATGTAATTAAAATAACAAAAAGTAAGAAAAAGTGTATAAAGTTAATTAAAATACAACATAATATTAGAAAAATGTGGAAAAAATGATAAAAAAAGCCAAAAAGGTATTGACTAAATAACAAAAATTGATATAATTTAATTATCTAAGTGATTTTTTAAGGAGGAATTAAAATGAAAAAATCTAAAAAAATAATTTTAACTATATTACCAGTGCTAATGATACTTGCAGCTATGTTTGTAACATTTGCACCAGCTGTTGCTGCAATTGATAATAATGTATCTACTTCCTTCCCTAATGCTGGCAACCCAGCTAACTCTGTTTCTAAATTAGGGGAAAACATATGGGGAACTGTAATACTTGTTGTTAGAATTTTAGCATTTGCTGCTATTGTATTTGCTGGTGTAAGATATATGTTTGCATCTGCTGACCAAAAGGCTGATATCAAAAAAGGCCTTGTATATTTAGTACTTGGTGCTGTTCTTGTATTTGCTTCAACATTCTTAGTAAATATTATTGTTAATGTTACTAACCAACTAAATAATGGAGTAAGTACTGGTTCTCAAATAGTTAGAAATATTAATGAAATTGCATAGTTAAAATAAATTAGATATAAAATAAAATCAGGTCTTGACCTGATTTTATTTTTACTATATAATAAAATTATAGTTTTAAACTTGGAGGAATATATGAAGAATAAATTGAAATATCTAGCGATAATATTTGTTGCAATATGCTGTTTTACAATTGCTTGCAGTGGTGATGTTCTTGGGGCTGGTGATGGATCCGATCTACTAGAGAATTATATACTTGCGATAGAAAAGGAAAGTGGTAGTAAAAGGGATAGTTGGGTAAGAAGTATGGCTAACACTATGCTTTCGATTCAGGCGGATTATAATAATTATGAAAAACTAAATGATGTTACCTTGGGTAGCATTTTGGATAAAAATAATAAGGAAGGCTTAGGATCTAAAACTCCGAATCAAATGACAATAAATGATGTAGCTCCATGGTCAATAAACAAAGCTCAAATAATTGGAGCTGATGCTCCAGGAACAGCACCTCAAGATTCATGGAAAGGACTATTATATATGGTTGCAAGCTTGGAGCCTGATGTGTATCAAGATTTTTCAAAGATTGTAAACTCAGATGAATATAAAAATTTACTAAAATATTTAGACGAAGAAGAAGTAAGCGAAGAAGATAGTTCATTTAAGAATTTGACTTACGAATACGGGGCTGTTATTAGAGTTCTTGGGGTTGTAGGAGGAACCACCATTGCTGGAGAAGACACAGCAGGAATAATAGACGATCTTAAGAAGGACTGCCCAGATGATGCAGATTCAAATGGCAAGTTCACTTTAAATGGAGTTCTTGCACCTTCGAAGACACTTGAGGGAAATGATCTGCCAGAGGAGGAATATAGTTGTTATGTATTAGGCAATGGAGCAGAAGAAAAAGATATGTTAGCAAATATAAAGACGATGCGTGATGTGTTAGAGAAATTGAGAACTGATATAAAGAAAAAAATGGGGGAACTTCTTGCTTCTGGAAATATTAATCAAGACCTTGCAGATGCATCGGCTGATACTATAGCCAATGAAGAAGGAATGGTAGCTAATGCAGCTAATACTGCATATAGAGAATATAATAACTATTTGTTTGGTTTTGGGGGGTATACAGCTAATTCACCTGAATTTTCAATGGGCACTTTAAAAAATAGATTACTTGGATTAAAAGGAGCAGGTGAGCTTTCCAGTGTTAATGAATTTAAAGGAATTATAGAAAACGATATATTAGGATTCGTCCTTAGGATAGGAAGGTATCTAATATATGCTGCATTACTATTTTATGGAGTGAAATGTATATGGGATGGAGCAAATGGTAAAGCACAATTTAAGGAAATGCTTCCATATCTTTTAGTTGCACTTGTATTCTTTTACTCAGGAAGAGGACTAGTAAATGTTGTACAATCAATATTTGATACTTATGAATACGAAAATTTTGGTGCGGAAGCATTTGGATCAATAATTTATATTGTTAGAATATTGGCATTTGCAGGAATTTTATTTGCGGGTGTAAAATTGATGTTTGCATCAGCAGAAGCAAAAGCTGATATAAAAGCACATTTAATTCCTATAATAATTGGATGTGTATTTGTATTTAGCTCATCACTAGTTGTAGATATAATAGTTACTATATTTGATGAGTCTGGATTTGAAAGAAGCCAAACTTATATAGAACAGAATATAGATGTTATGTAGATTTAAGAGCGTTAAAGTGGAAATATTTTTCTATTTTAATGCTCTTAATTTTACATATTGGTTGACAAATTATATATATTTGATGTAAAATCATAAATTGAAAGGGGCATGTAATTTGGAAAAGATAATTAAAAATAAATATTTTATTATAACTATCGTTGTTATGTTTTTTACATTTTTTTGTGGCGAAATATTTTCTAAATCTTCTGCCCAATATGTTGAAGAGATAACAAATGAGCTGATACAAAGTGGAGAGTTTGAGTGGATAGGCAAAAGCTTATTAAATGACGGTATGCTAAATTCGATTGAAGCAACGAAGGGAAAGGTATGGACATATAGTGAATTACCTTTTAAAGGCATAAATCAAAAAGCAGGTCAAAATATGGCATATAGATTTGTCAAACCTGATTATAGTGGAGATAAAGATTGGGACACACATTCAAAAAAATTACTTAAATTATATAAAGAGGTTTATTCAAAGTTAGAAAAAAGTGATAATGAACTTTTGAAGTGTTTAAATAAAAAAATGTCAGCATCGAGTGGAAAAGTTGATACTAATTCTAATATAGCACTTGTAACAAAAATAATAACTAATTTAATTTGGAATTATGCAGAGGAAGTGAAAAAATCTTGGGAGAAAGGAAAATGCGATGATGGTGGAAAAAATTTTAATTATGGTTCGGAAAATTTTAGTTGTAGCTTGGTAACGTATTTGCCAGAAGATAAGAAGTCTAGTGCTGATATAAAAGACTGCAATTATGGTGGCATGGCTTTGTTTGCTGGAAGGAAACAAGGACCTGACATTTATCCAATTGCAAGGAAAGACGGTTCTACAATTGTAGGATATTCTTTAATGGAAAAAATAAGTCAAAGTATTGATGCTGTTATAAGTAATTATACTGGATCATGGGGCGAAATTACATGCGTTGATAAAGTTGAGAAAAAAAAAGAACAACCAGAAGAAGTACAACCTTATTCAGAAACTGGGTCTGCAAGTGAAAATGAAAAAACTACTGTTGAGATAATAGATTTAAAAGTTGATGATAATGTTAATTTTAGATATAATTCAGTAAATGGTATCGAACCTAGCTTAATTAAAGCACTTAAATATTCTTCCGATAGTACAAAAGTACCTGAAATGACACTTGATGAAGAAAAAATTAGTTTTTCTAATGAAATAATTCAAAATGTTGTAGAACCGGTTATAGATTTAGTACTAGATTATGGAAAATATATAGTATATGCTGCATTACTTTTTTTCGGAGTAAGAGCTATATTTAATGGGGCAAGAGGAAGGGCTGATTTTAAAGCAATATTACCGTTCCTTATAGTTGCACTAATTTTCTTCTATTCAGGAAGAGGAATTGTAAATTCTATACAAGAAATTTATAAAGAAAGTATGCAATTTAGTGGAAATACTACAATAGATGATAATGCATATAATGAATTTATTTCCAAAATATTTGGTACAGTTATATATGTAGTAAGAATTTTAGCATTCTCAGGAATTTTATTTGCAGGACTTAAATACATGTTTGCAAATGGCAGAGATAAAGCAGACATTAAGAAGAAACTCATTGCAATAGTTATAGGATGCGTATTCGTATTCTCATCTACATTTGTTGTAAATATTGTTGTAAATTCTTTTAGGGAAGCAGGAATAGAAGATACTTCACAAGAAAATCAATGATAAAATATCTCTTACAAGATTAAGTTTGTAAGAGATATTTTTTGTATATTACATATATGTTTCATATATATTTCACAAATATAAAAAATAAAAAAACTGCAAAAAAATACTACATAAAACTTGAAAAAAATGCTATATATGATATACTTATATAGATAATTTTATATTAAATATAGATGTATTATAATTAACTAAGGAGAGGATTGATTTGGGGAGAACTTATACCGTTCCAAGAAAAGTAAAAGGTGAGAGTAGAATTTTAATGATTTTTTCTGTTAAATCATTACTTGCAACAATCGCAGGTGCAGCAATAGGAATATTACCAGCTTTACTATTTGCATCAGCTGGTTTTACTAAAATAGGCTTTGGCATTGTAGCTGCATTTGGAGCTATTGGATTTGGACTTGTTACGCTTAAAATACCAGATTCAGCTGTTATGGGAAAATTTAGAAAAGCTGGTGGAGAGATAGTTGGAGATATTTTATTTAGAACTCTAACATTTGGCAAAAGAAAAAAGATATATGTATATCGTGAGGGAGGAAAGAAACTATGGAAGAAAGTATAGTGATGATAGTAATATGCTTAGGTCTAGCAATTGCTATAATGATAAGTTATTCATTAAGTAAAAAGAAAAATAAGGGTAAGAATTCAAAGGGAAGAAATGCAGTGACTAGCACTTCAAGCTCTTCAAAGGGCTCACAGGTACCAAGAAAGGATATGTCTAACTTTATAACTTTTGATAAAATAGCAAACGATATGATATATCAAAAAAATGGCGAAAAATATACAATGGTAATACAATGTAAAGGTATAAATTATGACTTGATGTCAGAAGTTGAACAAATGTCAGTTGAAGAAGGTTTTATTAAATTTTTAAATACATTAAGAAGCCCTATACAACTATATGTTCAAACCAGATCAGTTAATTTAGCAGATAATATAAAAAAATATAAAGAAAGAACAGCTAAATTTAATGAAACTTATGCTGAGATGACAAGCAGATATAATGAAGCAGAAGAAGATATTGATGTATCAAGGGAAGAAACAGAAGCTCTAAGAATGGAAAAAATTAAATATGGTAATATTGCAGAATATGCAACAGATATTACAAGATATGTAGAAAAGATGTCTCTTAACAAATACATGCTTCAAAGAAATTACTATGTAATTTTATCTTATTATAAATCTGAAATATCAGCAACACAAAAATTTACAAAACAAGAGTATGAAGAACTATGTTACAGAGAACTTTATACAAGGGCACAAGGTATAATATCTTCGCTTAGTTCATGTTCTATAGCAGGTAGAATACTAAATTCTAATGAACTTGCAGAACTTGTTTATATATCATACAATCGTGACGATCAAAGAACTATGGATGTAAAACGTGCTTTAGAATCAGGATTTTATAGATTATATACTACTAGTCCAGATGTAAGAGAAAAAAGAAAAGCTTTACTTGATGAAGAAATAAGAAAAGAAGCTGCGTTAAGACTTGAAGAAGCTATTCGTGAAGGTCTTGAAAAAGGAACAATACTTACGCAAGAACAAGCAGAGTCTGAACTTGACAAAAGAATTGATAAAGAAGCTATAAAAATGGTAAATGAATCAGATGTTGCACCAGAAACAAAAGAATTTGTAAAAGATATTATTACTGAAAAAAGAAGAGCTAAATTACAAGAGTTAAGAAAAAGAGAAGAAACAAAAGAAAGTAAAGAAAATACAATGCACGATGATAGACTAGAACAAAATTCTTATGCTGAAACATCAAATGAAAACAAAGAAGAAAATATAGCAATAAATAAAAATATACAAACAGAGGACGATATAAAGTCTACACAAGAAGAAGTAAGTCATGAAGAAATAAATGAAGATCTAATAAGTCATTCTAGTGATAGAACAGAAGAAGGAAATGACAGCAGTGATGATGGATTTGATGAACAATTAATAACACCATTTACAATTAATCCAAATGAAAAAAATGAAGAGGAAAATATTAGTAGTGGTAGTATGAATGATGAAATAGATTTAAGAGAAAACTTAAGTTCTAATGTTAATGTTACATTAAATGATGAATTAAATACAAGAGATAATAAGACTAATGAGCAAAATGATGATGACGACTCAATAGTTTAAGGAGGAACAATAAATTATGGGATTGTTTAAAAATAAAAAAGAACAACAAACTTCTCAGAAAAAAGTTGAAATTATAGAATCTAATGAAGATACACAAAGTTTTTTAGATCTTAATAAGTCTGATCTAAAAGATTTAATTGCACCAGCAGGAATTGATGCATCTCATTATGATTACTTAGAAATATTTTCAAAGGTTTCAAGATTTGCAAGAAGTTTTTATATAACTACTATGCCAAGACAAGCTACATTTCCTTATTTTTTAGCAAATATATATGAATTTGGAGATGTTAATGCTTCTGTATATATAAACCCTATACCAGAAACAACTTCTCAAAACGACCTTAACAAAACAATTGTTGAACTTCAATCTGAAAGATTTGTTGCACAAGATAAAGGTGATATAAACAGGGAATCAGTTCTTGCAATAAAACAAGCAGAAGCAGAGCAACTTCGTGACGAAATAGCAGCAGGTTATAATAAACTTTTTGAAGCTACAATTGTTGCAACATTATTTTCATATAATAAACAAGATCTAGACAAAATGTCTGAATTGCTTGCAATGGAAGCTTCAAAGACTTTAATAGGTCTTAAAGCTGCATGGGCTTTACAAGAAGAGGCTTTTCAAACTAACTTGCCATTTGATGATAATAAGATTAGAAGACGTCATACATTTGATAGGGGATCAATGGCAACAGTATTTCCATTTATTACATCAGATGTAGGTCATGATACAGGTGTACCGATAGGAATTAATAAACAAACAGGTTTACCAGTAATATTTGATAATTTTCATTCTAGTTTAACAAATTATAATATGATTATATTTGGTAAATCAGGTTCTGGTAAATCTGTTACAATAAAAACTATAATGGCAAGATCTGCAACTCTTATGGGAATAGAAAATCTAGTTCTTGATGCAGAAGGCGAATATGTAGTTGTTGCAGAAGCACTATGTGGGGTAAATATTACTATAAGTCCAAATAGTGATAAAATAATTAATATATTTGATATAGAGCCAGAAGTGGTAAGAGATGAAATAACAGGAAAAGAAAAACTAGTAGTAAATGTTGAAAGTAAGGTAGAAGATGTTACACAAGCACTTCTAACTATGGCTAGAGGTTCTACTAGAAGTACCGAAGTAAGTGAGCTTACAAAGCAGATAATAGCAGAAGCTGTATCCGAGGAATATATGGCAATAGGTATTACAAATGATGCATCAAGTTTATATGAAGAAGAATTTACAACTGATGAAAATGGTCAAAATGTAACAAGAAAAAGAAAACTATTACCAACTATTGGAAGTTGGTATGAAAGACTTTTACATAAAGCAAATGAAAATACAAATGAAACATATGCTTTTCATTATAGCTATTTAACAAAGGTTATGAGGCAATATGTTAGAAAATACGATGGACAAATGGCATATTTTGATGGTCAGTCTACTTTTGATTTACTTGATGGTACATTATTTATAAATATTGATATTTCTCAGCTAGAAGAAAAATTTGCAAGACCACTTGCACAACAAGTTTTACTTTCTTGGGTATGGGAAAAATATGTTAAGAAGAATAGTGAAAATAGAGCTAAAGCTGCTAAAAAAAGAGTACTTGTTGATGAAGCTTGGATGCTACTTGATTATCCAGAAGCAGTGCAGTTTTTAAACACAATGGCAAGACGTGCAAGAAAAAGAAATGTTTCTCTTGCAGTTGTATCACAGAAATTCCAAGATTTTTATGAGAAAAAAGAAGCACAAGCTGTTTTAACATCTTCTGATACAAAGCTATTTTTGGCACAAGATAAATCAGAAATTCAATATTTAAGAGAGGTCTTTAAGCTAAGTGAAGGTGAAACAGATTTCTTACTTACATGTACACGCGGTGAAGGACTAATTAGGATTGGACAAGAATCGGCAATAATTGCTATAAGACCGACACAAAAAGAATTCCAATTCGTTGAAACAAACTTATCAAAACTTGCAGAAATGAAAAAATAAAGTAATGGAGTGATATAAATTGAAAAAGAGCAAAAGAATAAAGATAAATAAAGCTAAAATATATTCTATATTTTCAATAATAATGGTAAGTTTGATGCTTATTTCTACATTTGGAAGTAATGTTTATGCAGAATTGAATCCAAATAATACTGGAGTTGAGGGCCTGGCTAAAGCTTTAAATGATGTTTTAGGGCTTCTTGGTAATCTTGCAAGTGCTGCACTAGCTGGTTTTGCTACACTTACAAATGCTGTAGCAGTAATGGTTTATATGTTGCTTTCTGTTATGTTTACAGGAACTACTGGTAGTGTGTTTCCATCACCTGATAATATAGTATTTAATAGAGTTGCAATATTTGATGTCAATTTCTTTAATCCAAATAAATTTTCTATATATGGAAAAATAACAAATGTTAGCAATGGAACAGAAAGTGGAAATATTATTTTGAAATTATATAATTCATTTCAGGCAATAGCAGTATCAGTATTTATTCTTGCAGCAGTAATTGTTGGAATAAAACTTGCTTTATCTACTATTGCTTCTGAAAAAGCTGCATGTAAAAAGGCAATGACTAATTGGCTTATAGGTATTGTAGTTTTGTTTTTAATGAGACTTATAATAGCTGCTATTTTTGAATTAAATGAAATTATTGTATGGAAAATTTCAAGTATATCAGATCATGTAAAATTTACTTATAGCGTGTTTGATATTGTGCCTTTTATTGGTAATGCACTGGGAAATATAATTAATGGTATAGCTGGAATAATTACAGGCGATTCTGCCACAAAAGTTGGAGATAACCAAGTTTATGGCTATGGCGGTATGATGATAAAATTCATTACTAAAGCAAATGGTGGGGACTTTTCATCATCAATTGTAACTTTTGTTATAATAGGACAAATGATAACTCTTATTGTAATATATGGAAAACGTTTAGTATATACAATGATTCTTGGATGTATGGCACCGCTTGTTGTGGTTTTTGATACGATAGGAAAAATACTTAAAGGAAGTAGCAATGTACTTTCAAATTGGTTCAGGGAATTTGTTACATTGGTATTTAGCCAATCTCTTCATGCAATAGTCGTTACTATATCTTTGGTTATATTAGGTGAATTCTCGCAAGGTGCTAATGAGGGATTGCTTGGAATTGTTGCAATAATTTTGATATCAAGTTTAATAAAATTTGATAAACTAATTAAGCAAATATTTGGTCTATCAGATGGTATGCTTGGAAGTATGCGAGGTGCAGGTCAACATGTAAGACAGGCTATGATGGGAGCAAGAGCAGGAATTAGTGCAATTAGCGATAATAAAAAGAAGTTAACTGCCGCTAAAGAAAGAGTAGACAAAGCACAAAAAACAAGAGCTGGTTTGACTGGTCAGCTAGGCCAAGCTCATTTTGAATCTGCTTCTTCTAATATTTTAAATGCAGCACAAGCTAGTTCTAGTGTTGAAGAAAAACGAAAATATATAGAAAAATTTGATGAACATATGTCAGAAGCTGAAAAGAACGGATATGAGATACCAGAAGATAATAAGAAGAGCTTGATGAGTATGAGAAATGCAATATTAAACGGAATAGAAGGAAATAGAACTACTCTAGGAAATAATAATGTTAATAGTAGTGATTTTGCAAGAGAGTTCACTCGTGGTGGATCTATTGAGAGTGCAAGGCTAGATGGTGAAGCACGTGCTAGAACGAATGGAGGAAACTTAGGAGGAAGTGGCGTAATCATTGGCCAAACCTCTGGTGGAGTTGCACAAGGAAATATTAATGGCGCAAATATAAATGCTAGTCAAGCCAATGTAAGAAGTTCTAATTCTACTCATAATACCGGAGGCACAACACAAAATGGTGGTGCTAAAGTTGAATCAGATACTTTACATAAAGACTTAACGCAACTAATAAAGGAAATTAGAAATCAAAATCGTAGTGATAAAAATATTAAAAGTTTAGGAAGTCAGATGGATGAGGCTGACAAAGAAATAGAAAATGCAAAAAAAGATCTTAGGTCTGCAAAATTAGCTAAATTTATGACCGTTCCTAACATGGCAGCAGGTGTTGGTATAGGTTTAGGTATGGGTGAAAACTTTGCTGATACTGTAGGAAAAGGTGGTTTTGCTACTGCTGCCTTTGATGCTACTTCAGAAAAAATAGGTGCTACAAAACATGTAGGACGTTCAGCAGAAAAAGTTATAGATAAGCTTGACAATGTACAAAATACAATTTTATCAAACCTTGGTAAGAGTTCTAGAGCTGCTGCAAAATCTATGGATAGAACTGCTAATGTAAATAATTTGTAGGTGAGAAAAAAATGAAAGAAAAAAAGGAAAAAAACTCTATATTATTAATGCTTGCTTTAGTTTTATTTATAATTGGTCTTATTTATGTTTTTGGCATGATAGCAAAATCCTTTGCGGAAAAGCCTATAAAGTATACAAATGATAATATAGAAGAGTATATTTCTAAATCTACAATAGTAAATTCTAATGTTTTTTATATATTGGATTCAAAGGTGGCTAATTTTTTAGAAGCAATAGATAGGGAAATGTATTCAGACTTATATTCAATACTTGCAGATAATTATAATAAAATTTATTCTAGGTCAGATATTATAAGTTCTTTAAAAAGATATAGAAGTGAAGTTTTTAAATATGATGATGGAAATGAACATAAATATATAGGTCATTTGAAAAATGCATATTTATTAGAAGACGGAAATTATCTTGTTAACTTAGATTTTAATGAAGGAAATTTTTATTTAATTATTGGTAATAGCAGAAATGGTTATTCGTTTGCAATTGTTGAATAAATAGGAGATATAAAATGATTGATTTAAAAGATAGAAAAGATTTAATTGTGATTTTAATTGTAGCTATTATATTAATTTTAGGACTTACTATATTCTCTCTAGTAATGATATGGAAACCAAAAAAGATTGAAGAAAAATTTACCGTTGGTACATATGACTATAATAGTAAAAGTGAAAAAGAGATACTTGAGGGGTATATAAGTGAAATTGGTTCGTATTTAGCTAAAAATGATTATGATCATCTTTATGGCATGGTTGGTAGTGATTATGTATTATATACTAATTTGACTGTGGACTCATTAAAAGAAAAATGCAAAAATATGAAAATAGCAGGCGAGGAAATTTTTCTTGAATCGTATGAAACTCAGACAATTAATGATATAAATAAATTATATTTCGCTGTTGTTAGGGGAAAAGTATCAAACATTTCCACTACTATTGTTATAAGAGAAAAGACTCCAAGAAATTATACTATTACTTTTGATAATTTTGTAGCAAGGTATGGTACAAATTCAAATAAAACAGCGGAAAATGTTAGATTACTTTTGGAATATGAGTATTATACTACTACACAAGCAGAATATAAGATTAAAATAACAAATACTAATGCAAATTCAATATATATTAATTCTAGTTCATATTCAGATGGTATATATTTAGGATTTACAGATGATAAAATTACTCCACAAAATGGTTTTACACCATGGAATAAAAAAGAGATAAAAAGTGGGGAATCTATACAATTATTATTAAAATTTAACTTGGATGGTAGAAAATATAGCGATATAAAGAATATAATTTTACGTGATGTTCAAGTAGACTCAAATAAAGTAGTAAACTTACAATATGATGTAAAAGCATGTGTAAAAGAATTTTTATTATAATTTTTGCATAAAAGGTGGTGAATGTATTGGACGATTTTGATTATAGTGAAGAAGAAGAAGAGAGACAACAAAGAAAAGAACAAAGTGAACAAGACTCACAGCAAGCACGTGAAAATTTGAGAGACGACGTTAAAAAATTTAACGATAATCTTAGAAAAAATCAAGCATCGTCTGGTACAAATAATGTTGATGGGGCTAGCAAAGCAGCGTCGAAAGCTTCAAAAACTGGCGATGCTGCAAACAAAGCTTCAAAGGCTGCACAAGGTGCCGAAAAAGCAGGTCAAGCAGCTAAAACCGCAGAGACTGCTGGAAAAGCAGCAAAAGCTGGAAAGGCAGCAGCAACGGCGGGTAAAGCAGCAGCGGGTGCATCTACTGGACCTGTTGGTTGGGTACTTTTAGGAATAGATGCAATAAAACTTATTAAAGCAGAAAGAGAAAAGAGAAAAAATGAGGATTTTGGTGACAAGCTCAAAAGAAATGCACCATTATTAATACTTTTGTCTATAATACTTTTACCGATGGCTGCTTTAACTTTAACATTATCAGTAGGATATGAAGCTACTACATATGACTCTGATGCAAGAATGGAAGAATATGTTAAATGCTTGGAATCAAAAGATGGCTGTGAAGACTTGTGGGGATTTGTGGATGAAAAAGTTGAAGGAAAAGGAAAATTATTGATTCAATTTAAAGATGATGAATTTGAAAAGGCAGGAAAAGATTTTGCAGATATTTCTTTAAAGTATTTTAAAGAGGGCGAAGGATTTGATTTTAAAAGCTATGATAAGGCCAGCGGTGGCACTATGTTAACAGAGAAGGAGCAAAAAGAAATATTAGCAAACTCGGTATCAAATTATTTAGCAATTGAGTCTAAGGCTTTTTCAAGAATTAATTGGTATGTGTGTGAAGATGGTGAAACCTTAGAAAAAGCAGAACTAAAAGAAGAATTTAGCGTAGGAAGTGATGAAGAATCTTTTTTTACTTGGCTTACTCAACTTTTTCATAAACCTAAGTATAAGATTTTAATTCCTAAACCCGATGTTTATTCTAAAATAAAAACAACAACTAAACATATATTAAAAGAAAAAATAATAGGAGAAAAAGATACCACCGAAACAGAAGGGTATAAAAATGAAGATGAAAACGGACTTGATGCGGATGATCCTAAAGTTGAAGAAACTGATGGAGCACAGACATATGACTTAGAGTATTATAGAAAGCTTCTTACTGGCTTTTTGCCGGAATGGATTGAACCATATTCTATGTATATGGCTACTGGTGATATAGAACTTACTAATAGTTATACAGGGATATTATATAAATTAATGGAAGATGAAGAACTTGGACTTGATGTGGTACTTTATAGAGAAAATGTACATACTATCAGAACAGAAGAAGTGTACCTTGATCAAACAGTTACTACAAGTATTAAAGATAAAGATCCAGAAGTAGTTGTAACTGATCAAACTATGATAAATAAGTATGATACTCTAGTAACTAAGTATACTCCAATTGTTGAGTCAGGATACAAACATAACTATATATTAAAAAAATCTGGTTATGAATTAGGAGTATCAACTGAATCCGCAGGGATAATGCCTAGTACTACTGTAACACCTATTGATTTTGAAAATGAAATTACAGGTGGGGAAGATAATAGTTTAATAGGAAAAGTAGTAGGTAAAGGGACAAGAACTGCTACCTCAAAAGTTGAGCATCAAAATGATTCAAAGTCTTTAAACTTTAATGCAGATAAAAGAGAGACAGTATCATACGAGGATGCAATTAATGACCCTAAATATAATGGTCAAGACAATAAATATATAAATATGAGGATGTGTTATGTATTTAAAACATACACTAAAATGTTTAAAGATGAATATCCAGATATATTCACATCTGTGGATGAAAATGGTAATACTGTTGAAGTTGAAGATCCTTTTAATCTGGATTTAATTGGGCCTGCACTTCAAGAAGTTGATAAATATTATACAAAGGAGATGGAATCATCTAATGCATCTATTAATGGTACTGAAATTTCGGCTGATATTTCAGATGTGCCAGAAGGTGGTTTTTTATGGCCGACAGATATAAGTGTTTCTCCTTCATCTAAAAAAACAACAAGTTTGTTTGGAAAATCTCAATGGTATTTTGACTGGAAATATGACCATACTGGAATTGACATAGTTGGTGATGAACATGTTACACCTATAAGAGCTGCACAAAACGGTCAGGTTTTAAGTGTTCAAAAAAATATTACAGGATATCTTGAAAATAGTTATGGAAATTGTGTTGTAATAGGACATGGTACATATACAACTAGATATGCACATCTAAGTTATAAAAATCCAATTACTGTAAAAGTCGGCGATACGGTTACTATGGGACAAGTAATAGGGTACATGGGAAATACTGGATGGTCAAAAGGTACACACTTGCATTTTGAAATTATTAAAAATGGGACTTTTACAGATCCGATGTTGTATTATACTTTTACGGATAATGGTGGAACAGAATATAAATATACACATACTATGACACAAGAAGAAATTTCTGAGGTTAAGTCTGCAAATAAACAAGATCAACTTTCAAAAGATGACTTATTTCAATTTACTATGAGAACTAAAGATCCGCTTCCAAATAATTATAATTATAAAGCTTCAAGAGATCCAAAAGCAGAAGAAAAAGCTAAGCATTTAAATAGTAATGATGATAATGATAGCTCATCATCAAGTTCAGATTTAACAAATAAAACACCAAGTGGCAGTGACACAAGACCAAACCAAAATTTATCACAAAATACAACGAACAACACTACAACAAATACTCCTACTAATCATGATGGATTAAAAAAATATATATCTAGTTCAAATGTAACATATTACCAATGGAAACAAAATACGGGTAATATAGCAAATCAACCATATAGGTTTAATGGTACAGTTAGTACATTTGAAAAGTGGGGATGCCCAATTGTTTCTACAACAATATTTTTACAGGCTTTTGGTGTAGATTTAAATCCAATAGAAATTTATAACAAAACGGGTGCACTCGCTCCATACCGTATATTATCACAATATGGATATTTAGGAAATAATAAAAGCAAATTAAAGCTTTTTGGTGAGGATAGTTCAGCGACTTCGCCTAAACTTGATAAAAATACATATAAGTCAAAAATAATAGATGCCTTGCAAGGTGGAAATCCGGCTATAATACACAGTACATGTGGATCAGATGGACATTTTTTAACTATTTTAGATTATAATAGTAGCACAAATCAAATATATATATCGGATGTTTCAAGCGGGTATAAGGTTAATAACAGTACTGTGCAGGGATGGCAAGATATAAATATTTTATTTGAAGGTGGATTAAATATAAATCAATTTATTTATGTATCGAGAGGAGAAAATGTATAAATGAATAAAAATGTATATTATATTACATTAAATATAATTATAGTTGTGCTTACTTTAATTTTATTTATTAATATATTCTTAAATTTTATTTGTCCAATGATATATAAGAAAAGTGATTTTATTTCATCTGAGATTAAAGATTATAAAGATTATTTTTTAATAGAAGAAAGTATATCATATTATTTGTTTACTTCTTCACAAGATTCAAATTTGCTAAAGAATTATTTGCATAGTAATAATACTGAAAAAAATAAGAAATACTCTGAAAAATTAGATAATACATTAAAATTAATATATATTATTAAGGTCAAAAAAGGCCTTAATAATATATACATTGCTTATTATAAAATAAATAATACCTCAGAAGAAAGTAAAATAGTATTACAAGTTGATAACAAAAAAAATACCTATAAAATTTTGTATGATTCTATTTATGAAAGTGTAGAGTGATTTTATGAAAAAAAGATTGATAGTTATAGCAACTCTAATACTTCTAATATTTATTTGCCTTATATTTTACAAAATGAGTAATAAAAATAATGTTAAAATGGATTTTAAAGTAAATCAGAATATAACACAATTGGTAAGTGATTATACAGTTGATTTTTTATATTTAATTCAACAAAAAAAGTATGAAGTGGCATATTCTAAACTATATGAAAAAGATTTTAGTGGAATAGAAGCTTTTGAAATTTATTGTTCTAATCGATTGATAGCAGATGATAGTGGAATATTAGTTCAAGATGTTAAAGATTTGAAAAATGGTGAATATTTAGTTACAGTTAGGATATTTGCACCACTTTTTACATCAAACGAATTGGAAGAAAAAGAAAACTACAAAACAAAAAACATAGAAATTAAATTTAAATTTAATGGATTATTTGATTATAATATAAATATGAAGGAGCAGTACGATGGCTGATAAAAGAAATATTAATTATTCAATTTCTCAACTAAATGAGATTAAACAAACAATGCAAGTAGTAGACTTTTTTGTGCAAAGTGTTGATACTAATCTAAATCTTGTTGGCTATATAGGTAACAATATAAAATCTATAATGCCAAGAGAAGAAGTATCTAGTGTAGTAAATGAAGAAAATGGTCTTGTAGAGGAAAAGCATGTACTAAACAAAGTAGGTAAAGTTATACCAGTATGTATAAAAGAAGTAATACAAAATGCTGATGGTAGTATAGAATTAATACTTTCAAAAAAAATCTTAGAATTAAAGGTTAGGAAATGGATGTATATGCATTTGAAGCCAGGTGTTAAGTTAAGAGGTACAGTTGTTAATTTATTAGATTACGGGGCTTTTGTAGATGTTGGCGGAGGAGTAACTGGACTTATAAAATTACGCGATATATCAGATAGCATGATAAAAAGTCCAAATGAAGTATTAAGAATAGGGCAAAAAATAAATGTAATTGTAAAAAAATATGATAGAGATACCGGAAAAATAGAACTTTCTTATAAAGAACAGCTAGGCACTTTTGAACAAAATGTAAAAAATATTAAAGAAGGAGATATTATAGAGGGAACAGTAAAAAATAGAATTAAAACTGGTATTTTTATTGAGTTGAAACCAAATTTAGTTGGAATGGCAGAACATGTAAATGGTGTTGAATATGGACAAAAAGTTTTAGTAAGTGTAAAAAAGATATCTTACGAAAAGAAAAAAATTAAGTTAATAATAATTGGTTAAAATACAAAAGTATATTTCTTGGTGAAATATACTTTATTTTATATAAAATATTGTAATATTTAGAAATATATAATATAATAACGAAGGTAGGAAAATAATTTTTTCTTGCAATTATTTAAATTTCAAAATTAAAATTTAAGGAGTAGTGATAGAAATGATAGAAGATAATGAAATAAAAACGGTGGTTTCACCTTTTGCAGTTAGAGAAAATGAGGTGAAAGTCTTTGATGGAAAAGACGGGTTTGCTTCAATTAATCAAGTAGTATTTAAAATGGATATGGGGTACATAAATGAATCTCATATAAAAGCACTAGAAGTAGTAAATGAATTTTCATATATTACATCAAGGCAAGTAACGCAAATATTGGAAGCTAGAGGAAAACTCTCAGATATAGAAGTAGATAAAAGACAAACAAAAGTTGCCAAATGGCTTGAAGACTTAACAAAATCTAAAGTTATAGCAAGGTATTATTTTCAAAGCGAAGCTGGAAAAAGTTCATATAGAGTATATGCAATGGACAAGATTGCGACATATATATTAAAGCAAAGAAATATTCCAACATCATGGCAGCCAACTGACAACACTAAACCTGCATATGCAGTAAAAAGAAAATTAGCTGGAAATCAAATAATAATAGCTTATATGCAAAAAGTTGCAGCATATTTAGATACAAATCCAAATATATTACTTTATTCTAAAAAATACAATGTTAAATTTAAACCTACTGGTGGAATGATAACTTTAAAAAATAAAGAAGAAGAATTAAATTTCGTATTTGAAGTAGTAAGACGTAATGAAGATTGGCAAAATATGTTTGCTGAAAAAGTTCAACTTTTCTCAGATTTTTATGAAAATTTTGCAGTAAATGATGCTGGATTTAGTACACCACCACAACTTGTGTTTGTAGGTGAAGATATAAATCATATAGCAGAAATGTTTAGAATTGTAAAAAAAGTTACAAATGTATTAAAAGATGAAGATATGTATTGGACAACAGAACTTAAACATTTAGATGATGATCTAACTAAATCAATAAGTGTTTTTGAACTTGATCAAAGCTCTAAAAAATATAAGGTTATCACAAAAGAACTTGATATATTAAAATCAGGTGAAAATTTAAATAATAAAGATGTAACAGGTGAAGTTAAATTTAACCCAAATATGATAGTAGAGTAATTATAATAGAGTATATTGATAAAAAAATGTTTGTTTCAATATACTCTATTCTTTTTTTTAGAAAAATGGCATAAAATATATTTTTTTGTAAATATAGTAAAATCCCTTGAAAATTAAATATGTATGATATAAAATATAACTGTAATTAGGAGGTAATAAATATGAATGTAAAAGTAGGAATAAATGGATTTGGTAGAATTGGTAGACTTGTTTTTAGAGCTGCCCTAGAAAAAGAAGGAGTAGATGTAGTAGCAGTAAATGATCCTTTCATTGATATTAATTATATGAAATACATGCTTACATATGATTCAATACATGGAAAATTTAATGCAGATATAAAAGTAGAAGGAAATGATTTAATAGTTAATGGAAATAAAGTTATAGTATATAATTTTAAAGATCCAGCAGAAATTCCATGGAGTGAGGCCGGAGCAGAATATATTGTTGAATCTTCTGGTGTGTTTACAACAGAAGAAAAAGCATCAGCCCATTTTAATGGTGGTGCTAAAAAAGTTGTTATATCTGCACCATCAAAAGATGCGAAAATGTTTGTAATGGGTGTAAACCAAAATGAGTATACAAAAGATATGAAAATAGTATCTAATGCTTCTTGTACAACTAACTGTCTAGCTCCACTTGCAAAAGTTATAAATGATAAATTTGGAATAATAGAGGGTCTTATGACAACAGTTCACTCAACAACTGCAACTCAGAAGACAGTTGATGGACCATCTAATAAAGATTGGAGAGGTGGAAGAGCAGCAGCAGGTAATATAATTCCATCATCAACAGGAGCAGCAAAAGCAGTTGGAAAAGTAATACCATCACTTAATGGAAAATTGACAGGTATGAGTTTTAGAGTGCCAACTCTTGATGTTTCAGTAGTAGATCTTACAGTAAGACTTGAAAAATCAGCTACATATGATGAAATAGTAGCAGCTGTAAAAGATGCTTGTGCAGGTGAACTTAAAGGAATTATGGATTGGACAGATGAAGATTTAGTATCAACAGACTTTATACACAATCCTCATACTTCAATATTTGATGTAAAAGCTGGTATAGCTCTAAATGATAATTTTGTAAAACTTGTATCTTGGTATGATAATGAATGGGGTTACTCAAATAAAGTAATTGATCTTATAATGCATATGTATGAAGTTGATAATAAGTAAGGAAGAATATTTATGGATGATGAGAAAAGAGAAGAACTAAGAAGTAATATAAGTAATATTTGCAAAAGAAAATTCCAATCAACCAATGCCGAAGAGTTAAATCAAATAAACGCATTGGTAAGTGATATGTACAATAGAGCAGTAGATATGCTTTCTTCTACAAGAGAAATATCTCCTAAGGCAGTAGAAAATTTTTGCGAAGAATTTAAATATTCTCTTGGCACTACATTAACAAAACTTAATTTCGAAAGTATGGATAAAAAAATAGAAGTTGTAGAAGAAAACCTAGATTATACTTTTAAAAGATTTAGAGAAAATGAAGAAAAATTAGCTAATAATTCTGATTTAGCAATAAAAGATGGAATAAGAATTGAAAGTAATTCTTATGATGTAAAAGTTGAAGAAAGAGTAAGTCAGCTTGTGGATGCACATTTTAGTAATTTAAGAAATTTTCCTTCAAATAGAGTTGTTGAAGCTTCAGATGATGCAAGAAGGTATATTAAGGGAAGAGTAATACAAGTATTAAAAGATATTCATCATGAATCAAATAGTATTGATTTAAGAACATTAGAATTTCAAGTTTCAGATATCTGTAATGAACTTATACCAAAACAAGAAGAAAATGTACAAAATCAGTCTAATTCTTTTAGAGATGAACTTGCTATGCAAACTGAGTCATATGAAGATATAGCTAAAAAAGATATTAATGATGATAATAACGAAAAATCAGTTAAAGATAGAAATTTAGAAGAGTATTCTATTTAATAGTAAAGTATTTGATTAAATAAGCAGACATATGTGTGTTAATACATTTGTCTGCTTAATGTAAAGAGGGGATAGTATGTTAAATAAAAAAACAGTAAGAGATATTTGTGTATCTTCTAAAAGAGTGTTACTTAGGTGTGATCTTAATGTACCACTAGATAAAAATGATAAAAATATAATAACAAGTGACAAGAGGATAGTTGAATCTTTAAAAACTATAAAATATTTATCTAATGCAGGAGCAAAGGTAATTATTTGTTCACATTTGGGAAAAACAGGTCAAAATTTAAGTTTAGCACCAGTTGCTAAAAGACTTTCTGAATTACTAGAAAAAGAAGTAGTGTTAATAAAAGATATATATAGTAAAGAAGCATACAAAATAGTATCTGATATGAAGGATTCAGATATTGTATTGCTTGAAAACACTAGAATGTATGAAGGTGAGGAAAAAAATGACGATGAACTTTCAAAAAGACTTGCCTCATTTGCAGAAATATTTGTAAATGATGCCTTTGGTACTGCACATAGAGCACACAGTTCAACAGTTGGAGTAACTAAATACTTACCATCAGTTGCTGGATTCTTAATAGAAAAAGAATTAAATGCATTAGATAAAGGTATAAATGATCCTAAAAGACCACTTGTTGCGATACTTGGAGGCTCTAAAGTATCAAGCAAAATAGGTGTCATAAAAAAATTACTTGAAAAAGTTGATACTTTGCTTATTGGTGGGGCCATGACATATACATTTATAAAAGCACAAGGCGGAAAAGTAGGGTTGTCACTTGTAGAAGATGATAAGCTAGATGTTGCAAAAGAAATACTAGATATAGCACAAAGTAAAGGTGTAAAATTAATTTTACCAGTAGATAATGTAATTGCAAAAGAAGCAACTGAATATGCAGATACTAAAGTAACACCAGCAGATAATATTGAGGATGGATATATGGGCTTAGATATCGGTCCAAAAACTATTTCTTTATTTGAAAAGGAATTAAAAGAGGCAAAAACCATTGTATGGAATGGTCCTGTTGGAATGTTTGAAGTAGACAAGTTCTCAAATGGTACAAAGAAAATAGCAGAAATTCTAGCAGAATCAGAGGCAATAACTATAATCGGTGGAGGAGATAGTGCAGCTGCTGTTGAAAAATTTGGACTATCAGACCAAATGACACATGTATCAACTGGTGGTGGAGCATCTCTTGAACTTATGGAAGGAAAAAGTCTACCAGGAATTGAGGCACTTGAAGATAAATAATTTAGGAGTAAATAGATGAAAAAGAAAAAGTTAAGAATTGGAAAATTAGTTATAACGGATTTAAAGAGATTTATAATATCGATGAGTATATTTATTTTAATAATAGTTTTTATTTGTATATTAATATCCAAAATTACATTAAATAGTGACCTAAAAAATAAAAGTGTATCTGAAATTAACCCACAAAAAAATTATTCTAAAATCCTTGAAATATATAACAAAGACGGTATGAAAGAAAAATTTATTAAAGATTATAATGAAGTACAAAATGCAGTTGGAATGTATATAATGAATAATTCTACAATTCAAAACGATTCTTTTTCAAATATTATTTTACAGTTAAACTCTGAATTTAGAAAAGATAAATGGGATGAGAATATAATAAATAAACCAAGTGACTGGAATGGAACATGGAGTGTAGATGAAAATGGTATAGTAAAATTTAAATTTTCATCAAGCAAAATAGAGCCAAAATACATAGACGATGAAGAAATAGCAAAAAAAGTAATAAAAAATTAGGAGGAAATTAATGAGAAAAAAAATAATAGCTGGAAATTATAAAATGAATTATACTCTAAATCAAACAGAAGAATTTGTTTTAAGTATAAAAGATAGAATAAATACAGATGAAGTAGAAGTTGTAATATGTCCTAATTTTACTTCATTAGACAGAATATCTAATGTTTTCGATGGTACTAATATTTATCTTGGAGCACAAAATGTTTTTTTTGAGGAAAAAGGTGCATATACTGGAGAAACATCAACAGATATGCTAGTTGCAGCTGGTGTTAAATATTGTATTGTAGGACACAGTGAAAGAAGACAAATATTTAAGGAGAGTAATGAGGATATAAACAAAAAAGTAAAAGCTCTTTTAAGCAAGGATTTATATCCAATTGTTTGTGTAGGAGAAACATTAGAGCAAAGAGAAAATAATAGCTATTATGAACATATAGACTTGCAAATAAAAAAAGCATTAGAAGGTGTTACAAAAAATCAAGTAAAAAGAAATATAGTAATAGCTTATGAGCCTATTTGGGCAATTGGTACAGGAAAAACTGCAACAGCTTCACAAGCACAAGAAATGTGCAAATATATAAGGGATATAATAACAAAAATGTATGATGAAAATACCGCAAATGATGTAAGAATTTTATATGGCGGTAGTGTCAAACCATCTAATGCAAAAGAAATATTAGATTGTACAGATATTGATGGTGCACTTGTTGGAGGAGCTTCTTTAACAAATGATTTTGTGGCTATTGTAAATTATTAAAAAAGGTGATATAATGACATAGTTACATGAGTGTAGCAAAAGAAAAGGAAGGTTTTTTATGAGTAAAAAACAATATGTTTTAATGATACTTGATGGTGTAGGATTAAATGATGAGCAAAAAGGAAATGCATTTAAACTTGCAAATACACCAAATTTAGATAGATATATAGCAAAGTATGCAAATTCACACATTAAAACTAGTGGTATGGCAGTAGGTTTACCAGAAGGACAAATGGGAAATTCAGAAGTAGGTCATACTAATATCGGTGCTGGAAGAATTTGTTATCAAGAATTAACTAGAATAACAAAAGAAATTGAAGATGGTGATTTCTTTAAAAATGAAGAACTACTAAGAGCAATTGAACATGTAAAGAAAAATAATTCATCTCTTCATTTAATGGGACTTTTATCAGATGGTGGAGTGCATTCACATAACTCACATTTATATGCACTTCTAAAACTTGCAAAACAAAACGGTATAGATAAAGTTTATATACATGCATTTTTGGATGGAAGAGATACTCCTCCAACTTCTGCATCAGAATATGTAAAAGAATTAATATCTAAAATAAAAGAAATAGGCGTAGGAAAAATTGCTACTTTATCTGGTAGATATTATGCTATGGATAGGGACAAGCGTTGGGAGAGAATTAAACTTGCATACGATGCTATGGCATTTGGTGTAGGCAACAAATTTAAAAATGAAGAAAAAGCAATTGAAAATTCATATGAAGCAGAAGAATTCGATGAATTTGTAAAGCCAGTTGTAATAACAGATGAGGAGCAAGCAGCTATTGCTACTATATCTAGTGGAGATTCTGTAATATTTTATAATTTTAGACCAGATAGAGCAAGACAAATTACACGTGCTTTTACAGATGAAAAATTTAATGAGTTTGAAACAAAGGAAATAAAAGATTTATGTTTTGTTACAATGACAAAATATGATGAGACTCTTAAAAATGTTTTAATAGCTTACAAGCCACAGGCACTAAAAAATACATTTGGAGAGTATATAAGTAATTTAGGATTTAGTCAGCTTCGTATAGCAGAAACGGAAAAGTATGCCCATGTCACATTTTTCTTTAATGGTGGACGTGAGGAGACATACAAAGGGGAAGAAAGAATACTTGTTCCATCTCCTAAAGTTGCAACATATGATTTAAAACCAGAAATGTCAGCATATGAGGTAACAGATAATTTATTAAAAGTAATAGAAGAAGAAAAATATGATGTTATTGTTGTAAATTATGCAAATGGTGATATGGTAGGCCATACAGGAAATCTTGAAAAAGCAATTGAAGCAGTTGAAGTAGTAGATGAATGTGTTGGAAAAGTAATTTCACTTTTAGAAAAAAAAGGCGGAGAAGGTATTATTACGGCTGATCATGGTAATTGTGAGTATATGCTAGATACTAAAACAGGCGAGGTTATAACATCTCATTCAACATTTGATGTTCCAGTAATTGTAATATCAGATAGAGTAAAATCAATTCATGAAGGAAAACTATGTGATCTTGCACCAACAATGTGCAGTCTTATGGGAATAGAAAAACCAGAAGAAATGACAGGAGAGAGCATAATAGAATTATAGTATTAACTTAAAGGAGCACTTATATGGAAGATAAAAAATTAAAAACTCTGCAAGACTTTTTGAGTGAAGGAAAAACAGAATCAGAATATTGGACTTATAGAGTAATACATAATGAAGAATTTAGAAAACAAGAAGAAGAAGAGAAAGAGCAAGAGTATCCTTATTTAATTTTGCAGTGTTTAAACTGTGGAGAAATAATAGATGAAAATATAACAAAACCTGATAAGACACTTCCATATGAGATGCGTGTTAAGTGTAAGTGTGGAAAATTCAAATTTAAATCGATATCTAAGGAAAAGAAAAAAGAATTAGAAAAAGGGAAAAAAGAAAAATTAAGTGAGTATAGAATAAATAGAATAATAAGAAGAATTGAAATAGATTTGGAAAAAATAAAAGAAGAATTGGACAATGATTTAAAGCAGGGAAGAATTTCAGAAGAAAGGTACCTTGTTTTAATGATAGAGTTGATTTTAAAGGAATATAACTATTATAAAAAAGATGTTTCAAAAAAATTTGACTTTAAAAGCTTTAGAGATACTGCAACTAGTGTAGCTAAGAGTGAACTTGAAAAGAAATATAAGTGTGAAATTTTAGATGAAAAGCTAGATGCAATAGTAAGTCAGTACGATGAAGAAAGAGATTTAATATTTTTAGAAAAATACGAAATAATGCTAAATGGTGCAAGTCAAATTGAAGATAAACAAGATAGATTAGAAGAACTTAACAGAGAAATAAAAAGAGTTGAAAAAAAGAGACAAATTTTATTAGAAATGGAACAAAAAGATACAGAAAGTAAAAAAGCAATTGAAGAAAAATATTATAGCAGACTTCAAGACGATAAGATTTGGTATTTTAAACAACAACTAAAAAAAGACCTAAGAAAGAGTTAATGATTATTTTCTACAACATAATATATTTAATATGTGCTAGTAGTTAATATAATTAAAATTTTTAAATTAGAGGAGGAATATTTATGAAACAATATTTAGAAATTTTATCAATTTATGCAAGAGAAATACTAGATTCTCGTGGAAATCCAACTGTTGAGGTTGAAGCAGAGATAGAGGGTGGATTTATTGGTCGTGCAGCTGTTCCATCTGGTGCATCAACTGGTGCATTCGAGGCAGTTGAACTTCGTGATGGTGATAAATCTAGATATTTAGGAAAAGGAGTACAAAATGCTGTAAATAATGTAAATGACATTATTGCTCCTGAAATAGAAGGTATGAACGCACTTGATCAAGTAGCAATAGATGAAGCTATGATAGCACTTGATGGTACAGATAACAAGGGAAAACTTGGAGCAAATGCAATACTTGGAGTTTCTATGGCTGTTGCTCGTGCTGCAGCTGAAGCTTTAGGAATGAGTCTTTATAATTATTTTGGTGGAGTAAATGCAAAAGAACTTCCAGTACCAATGATGAACATTCTAAATGGTGGTAAACATGCAGATAACAGTGTAAATATACAAGAATTTATGATTATGCCAGTAGGTGCTACAAGTTTTAGGGAGTGTCTAAGAATGTGTGCAGAAGTATTTCATAATTTAAAGTCTGTATTAAAAGAAAAAGGCCTTGCAACATCTGTTGGTGATGAAGGTGGATTTGCACCAAATTTAAAAGAAGATGAAGAAGCATTACAAGTTATTGTTGAAGCAATCAAAAAAGCAGG
>CAKPJL010000014.1 GCA_934162655.1 uncultured Clostridia bacterium
AGTCGTTGGGAAAACGGAAAAACAATGCCAGACTTGTCAATGATAACTATTTTAGCAGAAGAACTTAATGTAGAAGTGTCAGAGTTATTAAATGGAAGAAAAATGACAAAAGAAGAATTAGAAAAATTAAGAGATACAATAAACAATGTTATTGAATATTCTAATAAAGAAAAGGAAAATAAAACTACAAAGTTAAATAATTATTTTAGAGCAGGTTTGCTTTGTATTTTAATTGTAGTTTTAGATAATCAATTTAATTTATTATCATACATTTTTAAGTATAATATACCAGATTTTATGGACGGTGCTTTATGTGGATTAGGATTATTATTTGAGTTCATAGGCTTTTACAATAACAATCACGATATGACTTTTAAACAAAAAAAATTAAGTTTGATTAAAAAGAATAAGTAATGCAAATTACAATTTGGCTAATTAATTGAATTTAATTGTAAATAATAAAAGTATAGGAGGAAAAAAGTATGGAAAGAAAAGTAAAAGTAGTACAACTAGGTACAGGAAAAATGGCAAAATATACAATGAGGTATGTTTTAGAAAAGGGCGGAGAAATAGTAGGAGCAATTGATGTAAATCCAGCCGTTATAGGAAAAGATGTAGGAGAGATAATAGGTAGAAAAAATTTAGGAATAAAAGTAATAAATTTAAAAAATGCAGAAGAAATGTTAAAAGAAACAAAACCAGATATATGCATAATAGAAACAATGAGTTTATTAAAGGATTTAGAAGAACCATTAATGTTATGTGCAAAATTGGGAATAAATGCTATTACAACTTGTGAAGAAGCATTTTATTCTTGGAATTCAAATCCGAACTTAACAAAAAAAGTAGATGAACTTGCAAAACAAACAGGATGCACTATTGTAGGTACTGGTTATCAAGATATATATTGGGGACAACTGATAACAAGCATATGTGGGTCAACACAAAAAATAACAAAAATAAAAGGAAGCTCAAGTTATAATGTAGAAGATTATGGAATAGCACTTGCTAATGCACATGGTTCAGGACTTACATTAAAAGAGTTTGACGAAAAAGTTGCAATCGTAGATAGAATTAGTGATGAAGAAAGGCAAAAAATCATAGAAAGCGGAGAGTACCTGCCATCATACATGTGGAATACAAATGGCTGGTTATGTGACAAACTGGGGTTAACAATTAAATCACAAACACAAGTTACAGTTCCAACAACAAATAAAGAAGATATTTATTCTGAAACGTTAGGGGTAACTATAAAAGCTGGTGATGCAACAGGAATGAGTGCAATTGTTACAACTGAAACAAACGAAGGAATAACAATTGAGTCAGAATGTATAGGAAAGGTATATTCAAAAGAGGATTTTGATAAAAATGAATGGACAGTATATGGCGAGCCAGATACAACAATAACAGTTGCAAGACCAGCAACCGTAGAATTAACATGTGCAACAATAGTAAACAGAATACCAGATGTAATAAATGCAAAACCAGGATTTGTGCCAACAGCTAATATAGGAGAACTAAACTTCAAAATAAAAGATCTAAATGAATATGTTAAATAATTACATCAAGTTAATAAACAAATATAACGATTATAGAAAATTATATAAATAAATTAATTTATTAAAATAAAATAGATTGAAAGTCTTTTTTTAAAGACTTTCTTTTTTTGGGGTTTTATGATAAAATGTGATAAAATTTGAGCTATTTAAAAAATAGAATTGTTTGGCTTTAAAAAATTACAATAAAAGATAAAAATGAGTGCTAAGTATTTTTCATAATTAAAAATAAAAGGACAGTTATTAAATATAAAAAGTTTTATTTAGTATTTAAAACCTTAAAATACAAATACATGGAGAAAAAATATGGAAGAAAAGAAATTAAAAAAATTTAACAAATTATTTCCTTGGTTTTCAGGATTATCTGGAGATTTATTATTTTGGGTAGCAATAGATACATTATTTTTAACAGTAGTAAAAAAATTTACTGCTTCACAAATTGTATCTTTGACATCTATATCATTGATAATTTGTATATTACTTCAAGTACCATTACTTAATATAATAAAAAGAATAGGAAATACCAAATCTGTAAGAATAGGTTCATTATTACTCTTAGTATCAAGTATTTTACTAACACTTGGTACAAATTATATTATTATAGTAATAGGTAAGATATTATATGAAGTTGCCTTTACATTTCAAGATATGGTAAATGCAGTATTGAAAAATAATTTAGAATTACAAGATAAAAAAGAAGAATACATAAAGTATAGAACTAACTCAAATACAATATATGCAATAGTAACAATGA
This sequence comes from uncultured Clostridia bacterium, assembly GCA_934162655.1. Taxonomy (GTDB): domain Bacteria; phylum Bacillota; class Clostridia; order TANB77; family CAG-465; genus CAG-465. The sequence goes on from CAKPJL010000014.1 coordinate 2,311, forward strand.
TAATATCTTTTGTAGCAAGTTTTATGTTTAATATAAATAATTATTTACCAATGGTAGGGTGTATAACATTTTGTGTTATTTGTTTTATATTATCATTTTATATGATTGATTACTCAGATTATAATTACTCTATAGACAAAAATTGTGAAAAACATAAAGAAAAACATAAAGATGAACATAATAAAATAAGGTATTCGAAATCTGTTTTAATTATGATAATATCTTATGGACTTTTTTATCCGATAGTAAACTCTGGGCAATCAAATGGTAAATTATTTATACAACAAGAACTCTTAAAAAGTTTTAATGTAGAAAAAACTGCACTAATAATAGGTGCCATACTGTGTGTATCACGAATAGTAAGGGTAATATCAAATATTTCTTTTAACAAGATATACCAAAAATATAAAAATAAAATTGGAGTCATGTTACCAGTATTATTATTAGTTTCTCTTTGTTCAATGGTTGTGGGGTATCTAATATCATTTTCAATTACTATAAAAATTTTAATAATGAGTTTAGGGTATATAATAATTTTATTTATAAGAGATCCATTTAGAGTTTATATGCAAGAGTTGGCATTAAAAAAATCATCAAAACAACATCAACAAACATTGCTTACTACATTGAATTTATCAAGAAAAATTATAAGAGCAATTATGAGTTTGAGTTTTTCGGCTATTTTAGTTAATAATCCGATGATTATAGTAATAATAATTTTAATTGCTCTTTCAATTATTGAAATATTTATTAGTCTATATTTATATAAGATGATACAAGAAAATTAGAATGTAATACATATAAAAATTTAGAGCATGATTAGTCTATGTAGTAATTAATAAAAAAATTTATAAAGGAGATGTTATAGTGATAGAATATATAAATTTAACTCTAGATAATATTAATGATGAACATATATGATGTGCAATAGGAGATAAAAAGCATCAAGTAGGCGTAGGCAAGAAAAAAAGAATGGATAAAAACTAAATTAAAGGATGGCATGTTTTTATGAAGCTAATAATAGAGGTAAAATATTCATAGAATATGAGCCAATTGAAACTGCTTGGGCACAAATTAGTGGTAAAAATTGTGATACAACAGATGATTGTAAATTTCTTGAAGTGGGGAAAAATAAAGTAAGCATTATTGAAGGTGATTATTCTAATATAAAAATTACAACATCTGGTGATATTAGTATAGTAAAGTAATATATTAATTTTAATGGAGGTAAAATATTATGAAAAATGAATTAGAGGAACTAAATGGTTTTAAAGATTTAAGAATAGTTGATAACTTTTATCAAACATCTAGCTTTTTTCCAATGCCAACAACAGAAATAGGAACATTAAGTGAAAATGGTATGACAAATTTGGGGTCATATTCTCTTTGTTTTCCATACTATATTGCAGGAAAGGACTATTATGCTATGGTTCTTTGTTGTAGAAATAGTTCAAACACTGTTAAAAATATTTTAAGGACAGGAAAATGTACGATAAATTTTATTGAAGATAAAAGAAAATATTTTAAAGAGGCAGTAAGACTTGGATATCCTGGTGAAACAACAGAAGAAAAAATGAAAGATTGCATATTTACTCTTGTTGATGGTGCAATGGCAAGGCAAGATAAAGAAAATAAATATCCTAAAATAGTTAAAGAAGCCTTCCAAGTATTTGAGTGCACTTGGGTAAAGGAACTTGATAATGCACAAGATGATAAGGTAAAAGATGAATATTTACCACCATATCATGATTTTAATGGAATAACAAGTAAATTTGGGGCTCACTTTATTTTAAAAATTGATAAGATATTAATTAAGCCAAAGTTTTATGATGCAATAATAAATGGTGTTACATCAAATAATTTCCCACAGATCCCAGTTGATTATGGATATAGGGATAGCAAAAATTTTTGGTACACCAGATTTAAAAGGCCAATTTCTGAGCCAATTCCAAAAAATAAAGGAATTAGTTTAGATACAGTTAAGTATGCAGCATCAAGAATTGATCCAGAAGTTAAATTTACAGATGAAGCATGTAAAACACTTATAAAAGTTCCAAGGGTATTTTTAAATACTGTATTAAAAGGATGTGTCGCATGGGCCAAAGAAAATGGAGTTAAATTAATTACAGAAAAAGAAATGCAAATAATTCAAGACAAGAGAAATAAAGAGAAAAAATAATAAAATAAAGGTTGTTTATAGTCAAAATTAAGTTATCAAGTTTTAATAATACCTTACTGTATTTGAAGAAATACTACAAAATATTTTATTTTAAAAAGAACTAAGAAATGTTTTGTAATTTATATCAGATGGTGGAAAATCGAGGTATGGCAAAACAATTTTAGATACAGCAAAAAGATCATATAGAGCTTTAGAGAGAAAATTGTTTTATAATATTTGAACATTGTTATGCTATAAGACTTGACTTTGAACTTAATAGTAAAATCATGCAAAAGATTATATAAAAGTGGAGGTTTTTAAGTGAAAAAGTGTTTGAGATTAATTATTGTTATCGTATTATTGCTTGTAATAATAGCTACCATATGCATTTTTATATTAAATAAAAAATATAACATTAAAATAAAAGATGAAATTTTTGAATTAGATGGCGACGGTATGAACTCAAAAAATGCTATATCAGTACATGGTAGTAGTCTTTATAGATTAGAAGAGCTAACATATGAGTTTTACTTGAAAAATTACAATTATAAATTAGATTTTGTTGATGCAACAAAAAATGAAGATGGTGACGGAATAATTAGTATATATGAAATATACGACAAAGAAAATACAAAAAGTATACCTGATGATATTTTTAAAGTCTCAGACGATACTGGACTTGCGGTAGATAAAAAAGGAAATATTATTAATTTAGAAGAGGCTAAAATGATTTATAATATTTCTTCCCTAAAGTATTTATTTGCTAAAGAAGAACTGGGAGCTATTCTTTATATAAATAGTAATGTTAAAGATGAATTTATAAAAAACAGTAAAGATGTTAAAAATGTATCACTTGGGGAAGCTTATGAGTTTTTATTAATTCCTAGCAATGAAAATGTAAGTATTAGTGTTAACAAATGCTTAATAGATGATGCAGGAAATATAAGTTTAGGTGGAAGTATAATACAAAACTATAAAGGAAATATAAGATTATCACTTGGAGAGTTTGAAACAGTTCCATTAGTTTTTGTTACATACTCATCAGACGATAGTAAAATAAGTTTTCCTATAATGTTTGGTTTTAAGAATAGGAAATTAATCACTCAAGATGAAAAAATAATCGACATTTCAATTTACTAATTATAATTTAAAATTAGTTATTTACTTATTTTAAATGCTGTGATAAAATGTGATTAGTTTTAGGAGGACTTAATGGAAAATAGTATAACAAATAAAATAATAGATATGGCAAAAAAAACACATAAAAAAATAGTGCTTCCAGAGTCAGAAGATTTACGTGTTTTAAATGCTGCGTCTATATTAACAAAAGAAAAGATATGTAGTGTGGTGCTAGTTGGGAATAGGGAGCATATTTTAGAGTTATCTTCAAAAAATAATATTGATATTAAAGAAATTGAAATAGTACAACCAGATAAGTCTAATTTATATGAAAGTTATGTAGATAAGTTTTATAAATTAAGAAAACACAAGGGAATAACATTAGAAGATGCAAAAAAGTATATGCTTGATAATGTATACTTTGCAACTATGATGGTTAAACAAGGTGATGCAGATGGCTTGGTGTCTGGTGCTATTCATTCTACATCTGATACACTAAGACCTGCTCTTCAAATAATTAAACAAAAAGAGGGAATAGATACAGTGTCAAGTTTCTTTTTAATGGAAACTAAAAAAAGAGAGCTTGGTGCAAATGGACTTTTTATATTTTCAGATTGTGGACTTATTGAAGAGCCAACAGAAGATCAATTTGTAGATATTATAAATTCATCTGTTGAAAGCTTTAAAATGTTTAGTGATTTGTTTCCAAAGGTTGCATTGCTTTCATATTCTACACATGGTAGTGCTAGTTCAAAACAAGTACAAAAGACAAGAAATATATTAAATAAAATAAAATCATCAAATATACAATTTGATATTGATGGAGAGCTTCAACTTGATGCTGCTATAATTAAAGAGGTGGCAGATTTAAAAGCAAGTGGTAGTAGTGTTGCTGGAAAGGCAAATATTTTAATATTTCCAAATTTAGAGTCAGGAAATATTGCATACAAAACAGCTCAAAGATTTGGTGATATGATAGCCTTAGGACCTATAACACAAGGAATTAAAAAGCCTGTAAATGACCTTTCAAGGGGTTGTAGTATTTCAGACATTATGGGGGTTGTTGCAATTACATGTATACAAGCTTCAAATAATAATTAATTTAGGGGGAAAGTTTTATGAAAATTTTAGTAATTAACTGCGGAAGTTCAACAATTAAATTTCAATTTATTGACATGAATGAAAAAAAAGTGCTTGCAAAAGGTAGAGCTGATATGATAGGGTACGATAAGTCAAATATGATTTATAAAAATGTAAGAGATAATTACTCTACAAATTATGATGTTGCTATGCCAACACACAAAGAAGGAATGGAAGTAATTTTAAATACATTAATGGATAGTGAGCATGGTGTTATATCAAGTATAGAAGAAATTTATGCAGTAGGTCATAGAGTAGTTCATGGTGGAGAAATATTTGACAAGGCAACGCTAGTTGATGATAAGGTATTAAAACAAGTATCTGACCTTTCAGAACTTGCACCACTTCATAATCCAGGAGCAGTAATGGGAATTGAAGCTATAAGAAAGATAGCTCCAAATTTACCAAATGTTGTTGTATTTGATACAGCATTTCATCAAACAATACCAGACTATAATTATTTGTATGCAATAGATGAAAAATATTACAAAGAATATAAAATAAGAAGGTATGGTGCACATGGTACATCATATAAATATATTTTAGAAAGACTATCTAAGATATTAAATAAAGAGATTTGTAAAATAAATGCAATAGTTTGTCATATGGGTGGAGGAGCAAGTGCATGTGCTATAAAAGATGGTAAATCATATGATACATCTATGGGATTTACACCACTTGAAGGATTTGTAATGGAAACACGCTCAGGTGACATTGATCCAGCAGCGGTTTTAAGAATTATGGAAAAAGAAAATCTAACACCAGAACAAATGAATGTTATTTTAAATAAAGAATCTGGAAGATATGGTTTATGCAAAATAGGTGATCAAAGAGCGTTAATTGAGGCTGCAAAAGCTGGAAATGAAAGAGCTATGCTTACAAGAAAAATTCAAACTAATAGAACTAAAAAATATATAGGAGCGTACATGGCAGAGCTTGGAAGAGTAGATGCGGTAGTATTTACTGGTGGAAATGGTGAAAATAATGCATGTGAAAGAGAAATGTGTATATCTAATATGGAAAATTTAGGTATTATATTAGATGATAAGAAAAATCTAGAAGGTTCTTCAAAAGAATCATTAATTTCATCAGATGATTCAAATGTTAAAGTATTTGTTATACCAACAGACGAAGAATATGAAATAGCAAAAGAAACTTTGGATGTGGTAGGAAGATGTTAGATACCATATTTGATACTTTAAGAAAAAATAATGTTGATTTATGGGTAATGTACAATAGAGAAAATAAAGATAGATATTTTTGCAAATACATTTCTAAAAATTTAAGTACGGCAACATTTGCATTTATAACGAGATATAAAATTTATCTTATAGTAAATGAGCTTGATAAACAAAATGTATACGAACTTAGTTCTAATAAAAAATACAGCAAAAATATTGAAGTGCGTATATATAAGAACTCTCAAGAACTTCAAGAATGTATAGAAGATGTCTTGTCAAGTGTTAAGTTTATACCAAAAATACATCTATCATATTCTACTTTATCAGACCAAAATACAGATGTACTTGGGCATGGTGAGTATATGTTTGTTACTAAAAAGATTAAAGAGGCTTACAAAAAATATCAAAAAAGTGTAAAATTTATATCAGCTGAAAAAATGATATATGATATAGGATCTGTTAAGAGTAGATTAGAGATTTCAAGAATGAAATTTATTGCTAAAATTACAGAGAAAATTTTAGAGGCAACATTTCTTGAAATAAGAGTTGGAATGAGCGAAATTGATATATCAGAGCTAACTAGAAACATAACAGAAGAAACCATGAATATGTATGTAGGGTCAAATGATATTATAAGTTTTGATTATGCATGGGAGATATGTCCAATAGTTTTAACTGGTGAAAATTTAACAAAGGGAGGGCATTGCCTTCCAACTGTAAAATTACTTAAAGGAGGAGAAACTATATATCTTGACTTTGGACTTCGTGTAGTATTTAGTGATAAGACAGTTTTAAATACTGATATGCAAAGAATGGGTTATGCTCTAAAAGAAAATGAAAGACATGCACCCAAAAATGTAATGAAAGTATTTAATACACTTACCACAGCAATCGATGAGGGAATAGAGAAAATGGTAAGTGGAGTAAAAGCTTATAAAATCGATGAAATAGTTAGAAAAAAAATATTGCATTTTGGCTACCCGGATTATAATCATGCTACTGGTCATGCAGTAGGTAGTCAAGTTCATGATGTAGGTGCTGTTATTGCGACTAAAAATAACAAAAGAGCCAATATTCCTTTAAGCGAAAATAGCATATATACATTGGAACCAAGAATTCAAATAGTAAATGGTGGTTCAATTGAAGAAATGATACAAGTAACTAAATTTGGTGGAATTCCTATATGTAATACTCAAAAAAAGTTATATATCATTAAGTAGGACAAATAATATAAGTAAGAAAAGAGGTAATAAGATGAGTTTAAAGTATGAAAAAAAGGATGTATTTTCTAAATTAAATGAAAGAGAAATATTAGAGGTAAATAGATATATTTCTGGTTATTTAGATTTTTTAAATAAGTGTAAAACAGAATATCTATGTGTTGAAGAAGTAACTGATATGTTAAATAAATCTGGTTTTTGCGATATATCAAAGAAAGAAAAACTAGTTCCGGGTGACAAAGTATATTTTATTAATAAGGAAAAATCAATATATGCTGCTGTAATTGGAAGTTTAGGAATTGCGGAGGGATTAAATATAGTTGGTGCTCATATTGATAGTCCAAGACTTGATTTAAAGCCTATGCCACTTTGTGAAAAAGATGGATTTGCCCTTTTAAAAACTCAGTATTATGGCGGAATCAAAAAATATCAATGGATGTCAATTCCCCTTGCACTTCATGGTGTAGTATATGATGAAAAAGGTAATAAAATTAATATAAGTATAGGTGAAGAGTATGATGATACTTGTTTTACAATAGCTGATTTACTTCCACATCTTTCAAAAGACCAATTAAAGCAAAATGCCTCTGAATTTATTGATGCAGAAAAAATGCTTGCAATTATTGCATCAAATAAATTAGAATCAAAGAAGACTACTCCTGTAAAAGAAATGGCACTAAAACTATTAAATGAAAAATATGGAATAAAAGAAATAGACTTTGCTCGTAGTGAACTTTCTTTTGTACCAGCATTTAAGGCTAAATATGTGGGAATTGATAAAAGCATGGTTGGAGGATATGGCCAAGATGATAGAGTATGTGCATATGCCACAGTAAAAGCATTACTTGAATTAGATAGTAAAAAAATTAAAAAAACAGCTATTGCAATGATTGTCGATAAAGAAGAAATTGGAAGTATCGGTAATACTTCAATGAATTCTCAAATATTTGATATGTTTATAAATAAATTAATACAAAAATCGGGAGCAGAAAATACAAGCCTTTTGGAAGTATATTATAATTCTAAAATGTTATCTGCTGATGTTTCTACTTGTATTGATCCAAATTATGATGAAGTATCAGATATACAAAATGGTAATATGATAGGTTGTGGAGTGGCACTTGAAAAATATACAGGAAGTGGTGGAAAATATAGCTCTTCTGATGCAAACGCAAATTATATTTCATATGTAATGTCACTTTTTGAGAAAAATGAAGTATCTTTCCAATTAGGAACATTAGGAAAGATTGGAAAAGGTGGCGGAGGAACCATTGCATATATTCTTGCAAATAAAGGGGTAGATGTAATAGATTGTGGAACTCCAGTGCTTGCTATGCACTCACCATTTGAAGTGGCAAATATATACGATATCTATATGACATATCTTGCGTATAAGGTGATGTTTAATAATTAAGTATAAGAAGGGGAGAAAATTTTGATAAAAAACTTATTCAAAAATATAGATTTTATTTTGCTTATATGTATAATAGCATTATCTATAATAGGAATTGTAGGTATATATTCAGCTGGTTATTCTAGTGATGTAAACCGTGATGAGTATATAAAACAATTGATATTTTTTGGTATTGGTATGCTTGTAATGATTGCTCTTATTGTAATTCCAAGTAGTATTATTGAAATTTCTGGTTATCTTATCTATATTGTAAATTTAGTTTTACTTGTAGCAGTGCTTTTTACGGCAAAACTTATGGGGGCAAATAGCTGGTTTAATCTTGGTGGAATTTTATATCAACCCTCCGAGCTTATGAAAATAGGCTATATTCTTAGTTTTGCCAAGGTGCTATCTATATATAAGAAGCAAAGTGGCATGAATAAAACAAAAAGAGTTATATGCGGAATAATTATGTTTTCATTATTTGTTTTTCCTGTAACACTTATATTGTTACAGCCAGATTTTGGTACAGCAGTAGTTTTTTTAATTATTACACTTTTTATGCTGTTTAAAAGTGGACTTAAATATAGATATATTTTAATAGGAATAGCAATATTACTTATATGTATGCCACTTGCATATTATTTTGTTTTAAATGATGTACAAAGAGCTAGAATAGATGTATACTTAGATCCAACACTAGATCCACTTGGCTCTGGGTATAACGCTATACAATCTCAACTTGCAGTAGGCTCTGGTATGTTAATTGGAACTGGACTTTTAAAAGGAGTTCAAACTCAGCTTGGATATATTCCAATAAAGACTTCTGATTTTATATTCTCAGTTTTATCAGAAGAACTTGGTTTTGTGATGTCTTTTACAATAATTGTATTATTTGTAATTATGATTATTAGGCTAATAATTGATTCTAAAAATACCTTTGATGAATATTATAGCTTAGTCGCAATAGGAATAACAGGAATGATATTTTTTCACTTTGTACAAAATATAGGAATGACTATTGGTTTTTTACCTATAACAGGTGTTCCCCTTCCATTTGTAAGTTATGGTGGAAGTAGTATGCTAACAAATTGCTTTGCAATGGGAATAATATTTAATATTTGTGCTAGAAGAAAAAAGAGTTTTTTATTTTAAAAAGAAAACACCACCTTAAAATCTTTAAGGTGGTATTTCCTTTTGTTGGGTAATAAAAATGGCTTTTGACGTAATTGGTGCTGCTGTGAGCTTTTAACTCGTTTACAAGAATATTTCCTCGTATCAGCAACATATATATAAATGGCATCCTTGCCAATAGACGGGAAAAAGTTAATTAACCTTTTATATAATCTGAATCATTCAGTATATTTATTATAGCATAATATGTAGAAAAAGTCAAATTTTTATTTAAAATATTGACATAAATATCAAAAATATGTATAATATTTTATGCAAATGCAAATTATTTGCATTTTAAAAGGCGGTATTTTATGGAAATATTAATAGAAATATTAAAAGATACAACACTTGATAGTTTAAAATTATTACCATTTTTATTTGTATCATATTTAATAATTGAGCTTATAGAACATAAATCATCAGATAAAATGAAAAGATATTTAATAAAATCAGGAAAGTTTGGTTCTATTTTAGGAGCTTTATTTGGCGTTGTTCCACAGTGCGGTTTCTCTGTTACGGCAGCTACTCTATTTTCTAGTGGCGTAATAACAGTAGGAACTTTAATATCTGTATTTATATCAACATCAGATGAGGCAATTTTAGTTTTACTTTCATCTCCACAAAGTATATCTAAAATATTTCCTTTAATTTTGGTAAAAGTGTGTTTTGCAATACTTGTAGGAATAATAATTGACTTGTTTGTTTTAAAAAATAAAAATAAAAAAGAAGTGCTAGGTGATTATGACAAACATACACATGATGTATGTTCTAGTTGCAAGTGTGACGAAAATATATTTATATCTGTTTTAAAGCATACTTTTAGTATATTTATATTTATATTTATATTTTCATTAGTAATTAATATAATAATAGCCTTGATAGGAGAAGAAAACTTATCAAAACTACTTCTTTCTGGTAGCATGTTTCAACCTATTGTAGCAGGACTTATAGGACTTATTCCAAACTGTGCTGCATCAGTTTTACTAACGGAGTTATATATACAAGGAGTTGTAAGTTTTGCGTCAGTTATTGCAGGACTTAGCGTAGGATCTGGAGTGGGATTGATAGTATTATTTAGACAAAACAAGGATATGAAACAGAATTTAAAAATAATGCTTACTACTTTTAGTGCAAGTGTAATATTTGGAATACTTATTGAGATAATAGAGGTGATTTTATAAAATGAATAATACTTCATTTAAAAACACTAAGAAGAGACAAAAAATATTAGACATTATTAAAAATAGTTCTAATCTGGTTACAGCAGAAGAAATTTTTTTAAAATTAAAGGATGAAAAAATAAATCTATCAACTATATATAGAGCACTTATAGCGTTAGAAGAATGTGGGCTTATAGAAAAAAATCTAGGTAGTGATAAAAGATATTATTACTGTATAAAAAATAATACACATACGCATTATTTAATATGTAGTAATTGTAAAAAAATGATTAAGCTAGATATTTGTCCCTTAAATGAAATTTGTGATAAAATTAGCTATGATACAGGATTTAATATAACATCACATTTATTAGAAATTAGGGGAATATGTAGTCAATGCAAAAATAAAGAGTAGTAATAATATTTGGTATTTTTAAAGTAATACAAGACTCTACAATGTTGTAGAGTCTTGTTCTTCTTTATTTTCCTCATTATTTATTATATCTGTTTGTTCCATTTTTTGTTTAGGTATTTTCTCAAGTATTTTTTTGCTTATAATATTACTACAAAAAAGTAAAGTAATTACTGCAATAAATATTATAGCAAAGGAAAAAATACTAGAAATAAGAGCATTTGGGTATTTTAGTTTAACCCATTTTTCTTTTATCATAACATCACTTGTAGGCATTAGCTCAGGCTTTAAATCTTTTTTTAGTATTTTTGTTATAAACCATTTTTTTAGCTTTATAAGTTGTTTTTTTAGTGTTACCCTCATATTACCATATGGTATGTTAACACCAAGAAATATTAAAGGTTGAATTATGATTCCTGTCATACAGCAAATAAGTAAACATATAAGAGAAGGTGTGTAATCATGAATATTTAGATTTGAATTTAATACTGTTTCAAATGCTAAATTTACTATACCACCATTTGTATAGTTATCGCTCATAATAAACCATAGAAAAAATAGTATTCCCCATAATAAAATAAATAAAATTGAGGGAACTATTAAAATATAGGTTTCATATTTGTATTTTGTTGTAACCATTAAAGATAGTTTAATTATGGTTGTAATTATAGTTATAACAATTAAAAATATCATGAGTGCAACTAAAAAAATAAAAAATCCCATTAATTTCACATCCTATTTTTTTAATTTTGTAATAGTAAGCAATTTACTTGTAATTTTTTTATATAAATTTCTCTTTTGTTTTTCTGCTTCTTGTTTTGTTTTATATTCTTTCTTTAGTTTATAATTTTCAATTATTTGTGAGTATACATATTCTAGCTTGTCCCCAAATTCTTTAAGTGAATATTTATTTGCAGTTTTAAAACCGTTTTTGGCTAACTTCTGCATTAATTGTTCATTGTTTAGAAGTGATATTACTGTGTTTGCAAAATCCTTTTCGTGTTTAACTAATATACCATTTTCACCACTTACAATAAATTCTGATAGATTAGGTGCATATCTTGCAACTATTGGAGTAGATGAGGCCATTGCTTCAATAAAAGTAAGTCCTTGTGTTTCTGTCACAGAGGCATTAACAAATACATCTGCTATATTATAATATTTTGGTACATCACTTCTTGGAGCTACACCTGTAAATATTACTTTATCGTCTATATTTAGTTTTTTTGCAAGTTCTTCTAATGCTAATTTTGATGGACCATCTCCTACAATTAAAAGTTTTGCATTAGGAACAGAAGCAAATACATTAGGCATACTATTTAGTATTACATCTATACTTTTTTCTTCTGCAACTCTTCCTAAAAAAAGTAATACCTTATCATCTTTATTTATATTTAAGCTCTTTTTTAAATTATCTAAATCGTCACTATTAATATTTTCTTTTTTTAAAGGCTCTATATCTATACCAGTAGGTATTACATATATAGATTTGTTTTTTATTTTACATTTATATTTTAGATATTTTTCGGTTTTCTTAGAAGGAGTGATAATACATTCAGCCTTTGTAACAAAATTTTTAGAAAATGTTCTTGCAAACCTTTTTGGATAGATATTTCTAGTTCCTTTTATTGGGATTATATAGTGAATATAGTCTTCCCACATTGTATGATATGTATGAATAAAAGGAATATCAAATTTTCTAGAAATTATTTTACCAAAAAGCCCTAGTGAAAACTCAGACTGGGTATGGATAATATCTAAATTTAATTCTTTAATTTGTTTTGCAATTTCTCTTGAATAAAAAGCAGCGACTCTATTTTTATATTGCTTTGCAACAACGAGTGGCATGCTTTTTAACATATACACATTTTGATTATCTTTTATCTGTGATTTTGATGGAGCAAATACATATACTTCATGTCCTCTTGACTTCATTTCTTTTTCTAACATATTTATAGATGTAACAACTCCACTTGGTGTAGGATTATATGCATCAGTAAAAATCCCTATTTTCATATATTTTAAACAACTCCTTAAAAGTTTTAGTATATTTATTATATATTATGTAATTAAAAAAGTCAAGGTATATTTAAAATTAAATATTTTACTTAAAGCTTATAATGTTACAAAAATATTTCAAAGTGCTAACATTTATATTTCTTTTATATAAAATATTGAAAAAAAGTAGGAATGTATCTATAATTAATTTAGTACATGAAGTATAGATGAAAAGAGGGAATTATATGAAAGTTAAGTTTAGTCATATTGTGTTTTTATTATTGTTTATTACTGTTATGTCTACACTTATTATAAATTGTAAAAACATATTAAATGCACAAGAAGTAGAGCAATTGACACTCGTTTCTAGTGCAGTTGAAAAATCAAAAGACAATGAAACAATAAAAAAAGAATTAGAAGAGACAACATTTTTTAAAACAGCTGTTTCTACTGTAACTAACTCTACGAAGAGTAGTACAAATGAACCAATAGTCGTAGCGGGTGGTGCAATAGGTGTTGTAGATATTGAAAGTGTTGGTATTAGGGCACAGATATTTGAAGGCACAGATGATGAGACTCTAAAATATTATGTTGGTAGATTTACAACAGGTGTAATGCCTGGTGAGATAGGCAATTTTGCACTTGCAGCACATAATAATATCTATACAGAACTATTTAGAAACTTACATAAAGTATCTATTGGTGATAAAGTAAGAATAGTAACAAGAACAAAAGAGTATATGTACCAAATAACATCAAAAGATATTATAAATCCTACACAAGTTGAAGTTCTAAAAGGTTCAAAGAAAAAAGAAATAACACTTGTTACTTGTACAAATATGGGAAGACAAAGAGTCATCGTAAAAGGTGAACTTATAGATGAAAAGAATATATAGGAGGGAAAATAAATGGTAAAGTCAAAAAGTAATATATTAAAACTACTAGGATTAATTTTTACACTTATGTTATTTACAGTTGTTTTTTCTTCTGTGAATGCTAGGGCTATTAGTGTTTCCAAAGGCACAGGAACTCAGTTTGGATATGATAAGTCACTTTTACCACCAGCTGGTAGTAATAATAGTACAGGTGCAGTTATATACTTTCCAACTACAATTGAGGGGGCAGATGCATATTGCTTAGGATATTGCATGGCATTTCCAACTAGTGTACAAAAAAGTTCAACTCCACTTACAACACTTGAGAAGGCAGTTTTATATGAAGGAAAAACAAAGGGATATCAAGGTCCTGTAATTCAAATGGCACTTTGGATGGCATCATCACAGACTGGTAAGAATGGACTAAGCCTTAATTCTTCTAGCTGTAATGTGGTGTCTGCTGATAATTATGCTGCAAAACCTAATTGTAAGGCGATGAAGGCAGGAACTTTGACTAACGTGTATAATAGGGCTAAGCAACTATATAGTGCGGCACAGGGATATGATGAAAAATTTTTTAAATCATCGAGTCAGGCAACTATAACAATTAATAAAGGCGAAAATTATAAACAAACTATAAAAGGAGACTATGTATATAAAGGACCTCTGTTTGTAACAACAGAATCTGGTAATAACATAAATATTAAGGTAAATACAGATCCGTCACAAGTTATGATTGTTGCAGGAGTAGGTGCAACCGTAAGTCTTTCAACTGTTCCGTCAAACGGAGTAGTATTTTTAAAAGTACCAACTAGTTACTCTGGTAGGCAGGCAAAGGTCACATTTTCAACTACTTCACATGTAATTAATGGATATAGATATACTTCTGGAAAAAGCAGAGATCAAGACTTAGCAACAATTACAGAAGAAACAACACCAGCACAGAGACCATGGAATTATTCGTGGGTTATAAAAGGAAGTATAAGAATAGTAAAGATATCAGATAGAGACTCTAAGCCTATAAGTGGAGTTCAGTTTACTTTATATGATAGTTCTAAAAAAGCTATTGCAACAAAAAAGACAGATGCAAATGGAGTAATTGAGTTTAATGAGCTTACTTATGGAACATATTATATAAAAGAAATATCTGCACCAAAAGGATATGTAATGTCAAATTCTGACTTTATAAAAATTGTGGTAAACAGTGAAAATAGTGATGTAGAAAAAACTATTAAAAATCACTATATAACTGCAAGAGTAAGTATAAAAAAATATGTAGAGCTTGCGGGAGAAAAAATAACACCGGCAGCAGGAGATGTAACATTTACAATATATGCAGAAAATGGTGTACAAGTAGACCAATTAAAAGTACAAGGCAATGGTGTCGCTACATCTAATTATTTACCACTAGGAAAATATTATTTAAAAGAAACTGCTGTTAATGGTTCATACATAAAAAATAATCCAACAAAGAAAGTAAATTTTGAAATAACAGAGGCTAGTGATAATCAAATAATTACCCTAGAAGATTTTATAAATGAGGGAATACCTGGTACACTTGAAATATATAAATATGCTACAATAGATGGTAAAAAAACACCTATTAAGGGAGTTAAATTCCAAGTATATAGACTAAATAATGCAGCAGGTGGACTTTCAGAATCTAATCTTACAGAATATGAGGTAATAGAAACAAATGCTGCTGGTATGGCTTATTTATATGATATGAAAGATGGTAAATATGCTTATAAAGAAATAAGTGTGCCAAAAGGATATGTACTTGACGGTACTGTAAAATCATTTGAAATATCAAAAACTAATAAAAAAGTAAGAGCAGAAATTGAAAATAAAGTAAAAAAAGGTTCAATCTATGTTAATAAAACAATAGATGGTACAGGAAAAAGACTTCAAGGAGTAGAATTTACTTTATATGCTTCTAATAAAACTACTGTGATTAAAAAAGTAGTTACTGATAGTAATGGTGTAGCTTATTTTGGTGATATAAAATTTGGTACATATTATATTCGTGAAACTAATGCTCCTGACAATGTTGTTATGGATACTAACTATTATAAGGCTGTTATAGGAGATGAAGAGGGAGAAAAAGATTCTATTACTTTAAATATAAAAAATAAATTAATAGACTTAGGAATAAAGTTATATAAAATTGATGATGAAAAGAATCCTATCAAGGGAGTAAAATTTGAACTTTACTCTGATGCAGAAGGTAAAAATAAAGTTGCTACTGCAACAACTGATGCTTCTGGTCTTGCCTTATTTGATAAATTAAAAGAAGGAACATATTATTATAAAGAAGTATCTGCACCAGATGGATATATCACAGTAAAAATTGCTGATATGAAGCCAATAGCAATAGGATATGGTGCAAATCAAAATAAAGTATATACTGAAACAATTGTAAATAAACCAATAAAAGGTAGAGTAAGAATTGTAAAAGTGGGCGAAGATAATGTAGTAATTAAAGGTGCTGAATTCGATATTAAAGATTCTAATGGTAAGGTAGTAGGACATTTGGTAACTGATGAAAAGGGTGTAGCAGTAAGTGACTATTTAAGAAAAGGTAACTACACTATTGTTGAAACAAAAGTTCCTGCAGGATATATATTATCTACTGATGCTGTTGGATTTGCAATAACTACAAATAACGAGATTGTTGGTAAAAGAATAGTTAATAAATATAACAAAGGTTATATTGAAATCAAAAAAGTAGATGCTGAAACAAAAGAGTTTATTTCAGGTGCAGTATTTGAAATATATAAAATAGGTAGTGATGGAAAAGCTACAAAAGTAGATACTATTTCAAGATATGATAGCAAGGGTGTTGGAAAATCTCAAGAACTTAAAAATGGCAAGTATTACTTTGTTGAAACAGTTGCACCAAAAAATGCTATATTAGATAGCACTAAACATGAATTTGAAATTACTGATGATAAAAAACAATTTAGTTTTACTATTGAAAACAAAATTAAAAAAGGACAAGTAAAACTTATTAAAAATGATGATTTAGGTAGTCCAATTAAAGGTGTAAAATTCGAATTACTTGATGCAAATAAAAAAGTAATCGAAGAGTTAGTTACTGGCGATGATGGAGTGGCTATTTCACAAAGACATGAAGTTGGTACTTATTATATAAAAGAAACATATACTCCTGAACTTTATGTACCAATTGTTGATTTAATAAAAGTAGATATTAAAGATGACGGTCAGATTGTTACATTACAAAAAGAAATTATAAATAAAAGAATAATTGGTGGTATAAAAATAATCAAGAAAGATGATGGCTCTACTCCAATTAGTGGTGTTGAATTTAGTGTTTATAAAGAAGGTTCTTCAATTGCAATTAGAAAATTAACTACTAATGAGCAAGGTATTGCAATGACTACTGACTTAGAACTTGGAAAATACTATTTTGTTGAAACAAAAGTACCAGATCATTTATATATTAATACAGAAAAGGTAAGCTTTGAGATAACAAAACAAGGTGAACTTATAACAAAAGAAGTTATAAATGAAAGAGTAAAGGGTAAACTTATTATAAATAAGACAAACTCTGAAAATGGTACTGGTATTGAGGGTGTTGTATTTGAAATATATGATGCAAACCAAACAAAAATAGGAAGTATAGTAACTGATCTTGAAGGTATTGCTACAACTGAAAGTCTAAAAGATAAAGATGGTAATCAAATAGTATTATATACTGGAAAGTATTATTATGCTGAGGTGGCAGCACCAGATAGATTTTACTTTGATACAGACATGCATGAATTTAACATTGTAAAAGGTGCTGAAAATGTTACTTTAAACATTGAAAATATACCATTTAAGATACCACAAACTGGTGGTGTAATAGGTACAGATGCACTTATTGTTGTAATAGTATCAATAGTAAGTATAGCTGGATATGTTGTGGGAAACATTTTAATAAATAAAAGACATTTTGATTAAAATATATAATGGCTATTATACAGTTTAGTATAATAGCTGTTATTTTTAAAAGGAGATATAGATATTATGAATAAGAAAACTGGAATATCTTTAATTGTGCTCGTGGTTACTATGGTCGTACTAATTATAATTGTTGCAGTAGTTATCCTTGCACTGAGCGACACAAATTACTTAGAAAATTTAGATGAAATGAGTTTTAAAAATGATCTTGCAGTATATGCTCATGAGGTAAAAAATGCTGCTATGAACTATTATACAGAAGATAAAAATGTATTTTCAAAAACTTACACCACAAAAGAAGAAATAGCAAAATTTTCAGGTGAACTTTCAAATAGTGATTTTATTGATATTGTTGTTGTTAAAAACGGAGAATTGACTCTAAAAGCAAGTAAACTTACTGATATTCAAAAAGAGTGGGCAAAACAAATAAACTTACAAATAGATGAAGAGTTATAAAATATTTAAAGTAGGATGGATTTTTTCTATCCTGCTTGTTTATATTATAGGGAGTTCTATTTTAAAATAAACTTGACATTTTTTTTGTGTACAATTTTGCTGTCGATAAAAGACAGGAGGGAGAAAATATATATGAAAAGAAAATTAAAAAAAATTAGCTAGTAAGAAAAAATCTTACTAGCTTTTTTTATTATCATTTGCTAGTGTTTCTATTTCTAAAAATTTACTTACTGTAACAAATGTATAACAATTTTCTTGTAATGTATCTATTAATTTTAATGCTGCTTCTACACTTGTTTTATAAATATCATGCATTAGTATTATTTGATTTCCTTTTATATTTTTTAATACATAATTATATACTTTTTGGGTATTTCTTAGTTTCCAGTCTAATGAATCTACATCCCATAAAACTGATGTTAAATTTTCACCTTCTATTACTTCATTTACACGTTTAGAAGTTGAACCATATGGAACCCTAATTAAATTTATTTGTGTATCGGTGTTAGACAGTATTGCATCTCTTGTAAGTGATATTTGGTTTATTATCTCTTCATCTGTGCTACGGGTAAACAGTTTGTGAACATAGCTATGTATTGCAACTTCACTCCCAGAACTATTTATATAATCTACCATATCCCCAAATTTTTCAATATTTTGCCCAATTAAAAAAAATGTTGCAGGTGTACCACGCAAAGTTAGTTCATCTATTAAATTTTTTGTGTATTTTGAAGGTCCGTCGTCAAATGTTATAGCTAGTAATTTTTTGTTAGTATATTGTTCGATTAAGTATTTTTGTTCCTCTAATTCTTTATCTGTATCACTACAATAGGTATTATTTAAAATGTCACATTCATCATCATAAGTATTTTGTGTTTTACTTAATATAGATGAAATTATTATAAATGAGATAACAATTATTGTAATAAGAATTAAGATAAAAGGTATTATGTGTTTTTTACTAAAACATTTAATAAACAAAGAAAAGCACCTCGTTATTATTAAATATATGATAAATGTTTTAAAATAGTATATATAAATTGACTTCAAATGTTTGTTTGTGATATAATTTTAAAAAAGTGAGGTAAGAAAATGTTAGAAGACAGAATAATATCACCTAGTACAGAAAACTTTTTAAAAGAGAGAAATGATGAGATCACTTTAAGACCAAAAAATCTAAGTGAATATATAGGACAAAACAAAGTTAAACAAAATCTTAAAGTTTATATAGATGCCTCTAAAAAAAGAGGTGAAGCTTTAGATCATGTACTATTATATGGACCACCTGGACTTGGAAAGACTACACTTGCAACAATCATAGCAGAAGAAATGGGAAGTAATATTAAGATAACCTCTGGCCCTGCAATAGAAAAAGCAGGTGATCTTGCTGCGATACTTACAAATTTGCACGAAAATGATGTTTTATTTATAGATGAAATACATAGATTAAATAAAAATGTTGAAGAAATATTATATCCTGCACTAGAAGATTTTAGTCTAGATATTATAATTGGCAAAGGACCAACGGCAAAGTCAATAAGACTTGATTTACCACATTTTACGCTTGTTGGTGCTACTACTAAAGCTGGTGCTCTTTCGGCTCCATTAAGAGACAGATTTGGAATTGTTAGTAGGTTAGAATTATATTCAAATGAAGATTTGGCTCGTATTATTACAAGAAGTGCAAAAATATTAAATATAGATATAACAGATGAAGCCTCATTAGAAATTGGTTCTAGATGTCGTGGAACTCCAAGAATAGCAAATAGACTTCTAAAAAGAGTAAGAGACTTTGCCCAGATTTATTCAAAAAACATAATAGATTATGATATAGTAAGTAAGGCATTAGATAAGCTAGAAATTGATGAAATTGGTCTTGATAGAACAGATAGGCAACTGCTACTTGCTGTTATAAATGGATTTGGTGGTGGACCAGTTGGACTTGAGACATTAGCTGCCCTTATAGGAGAAGATAAAGAAACAATAGAGGATGTATATGAACCTTACTTAATGCAAATAGGATTTATTACAAGAACACCAAGGGGAAGAATGGTATCATCTCTTGCATATCAACATTTGGGTTTGGAGGATAATAGAAGATGAAAAAATTGCTTATGCATGTGTGTTGTGGACCGTGTTTTTCATATATTGAACATGATTTAAGAAAAAATGGTTTGTTAAATGCAGAGAAACTAACTTATGAAAAAGTAGATTATACAGCTTTTTTTTATAATTTTAATATACATAAGCAAGATGAATATGAAAAAAGAAAGGAATCTTTTATAAAACTTTGTAATTTAACTAATACTAAATACTATATACTAGATAAGTATGGCTTAGATGAGTTTATATTTGGAGTAAGAAAAAATGTAGGTAAAGATAAAAAGTTTAATAAAAGGTGTAAGTTTTGTTACTATGAAAGATTATATCAAGCATTTTTATATGCAAAGGAAAATAATTTTGACATTGTATCTACAACTCTTACAATAAGTCCTTATCAAGATCATGAAGCAATAAAAAGCATAGGTAAATTACTTGAAGAAAAGTTTAATATAGAGTTTAGGTATGTAGATTATAGGCCGTATTATAAAAAAGGACAAGAAATGGCAAAAGAGTATGGGCTTTATATGCAAAAATATTGCGGTTGTATTTTTTCACTAGAGGAAAAAAACAGACTGGAAGAATTAAGCATTGCAGCAAAAAAATCTGAATTAAAACTACTTAAACCTTCTACAATGTTTAAGTCCCAAATAGATAGTTATAAAAGCTCTTTACTAACTAAAGAAAATTATTATTTTGAATGTGATAAGTTAGATAGTATTAATATGTCAAACTTGTTAGTTATAAGAAAAAGTGATAATAAACTAATTGGAATGGTAAGACTAAAAAGGCAAGAAGTTGATGATAAAATAGTTTGTATAGAGTATAGTATATTAAAAGATGAAATAAAAAAAGAATACGAAGGTGAAATACTAAATCTTGCTTTAATAAAATGCAGACAGCATAATTTTAATAAAATATTAATTAAATTAAGAAATGATGAGACACTTAATAAAAGTGTTGTATCAAAAAATTACGGAATAATTGAATCTGAAATAGTAAATGAAAATGAGAAGGAATATTATATAAATTTAAAGTAAAGGAAAGATTTTTAAATGAAAAAATATAAAAAAGATATTTCTAGAAAAAGAAGTATATTAAAAATGTTTATAGCCATACTATGTTTAATTATAATTATTTTAATAATGGCTTTTTTATATATACTTGTAAATAATAATATTACATATGTTTTATCAGATAATAGTGCAAAAGACGTTTTAGAAGATGAGGCAAAAAATTCTACACCAATTATAGTAAATAATACTATGCTAGGTGGTCTGTATGATAAAAAATTTGTGAGTTTAGAAAAATACTACTTATACAGTATAAATAAAAAAGATTTTGAAATTACAATGTATGGTACAAATGGTAAAATAGGAGATTACTTAATATCAAGTATTTCAAAATCAAGCAGTAATGATACAACTGTAAATGTTTTAACATCAAAAGAAAATTTAATATTAGAATATTACGGTCTTGATAAAAAAAATCAAAGTGCATTAAACATCTTAAAAGAAGTAGACCAAAATGATTATGACATAAGTGTATCTAAAAAGGCACTAGGACTTTATAGAATACTTAATTCTTCGATTAAAGTATCAAAAGTATATGAAGCAGATATTTATAAAACAGGTAAAGTAAGACTAATTAGTATAACAAATGAGCCTAAAAAGGGTATGGGTGCATACAGTGCACTTATAGCATATGATACATATACAGGCAAGGCAGATTGTATAAAATACAATTATGTAAGAAATAAAAATAAAGCACAAGATTTTGGCATTATAACTTTAAAGTTTGTATGTGACTTAAACTCTGATGGAATAAATGAACTTATAGTGCAAGATACCAAAGAGTTTAGTACGACTTATAGTATAATAGAATATAGAGATGGTAAATATGTTAAGATACTATCTAGTACACAAAAAATATAGAAAAACTATTGAATATTTTATAAAAATGTTATATAATACTATTGTAACGTTGAAGGGACGAGTAGAGGTATATTCTGCTAAAAGAGAGAGCTATTTGTAAGCTGGAAGGTAGCTGTGAGTAAGGATACTTTGAAGACTACCCCTGAGTTAATAAATTATATTAATTAAGTTAAAATTTAGGGTGGAACCGTGCAAATATTTGTACCCCTATAAGCAAAAGTATATTTATGGTATATTTTTGTTTATAGGGGACTATTCTTTAGGAGGAATGTGTTATGATTAATGGTTTGTGGTATCATCTGACCTGTAATTATAAAAAAGTAGGTAGTGTTATTATATAAGTAAGGAGAGATAAAAATGAGTGTAAAATATTTAAATAATAATAATGAAGTATATGAAGGTGAATATGATATTGAGATAGCAAGACATAGTGCTGCACATGTTATGGCACAAGCAATAAAAAGACTTTATAAAGGGGCAAAACTTGCAATAGGGCCTGCAATAGAAAATGGATTTTATTACGATATAGATGGTGTTACGATAAAAAATGAAGATCTAGAAAAAATTGAAAGTGAAATGAAAAAAATATTAAAAGAAAATTTAAAAATGGAAACTTTTGTACTTCCATATGAAGAAGCAAAAGAGCAGATGAAAGACGAACCATATAAACTTGAAATGATAGAAGAGTTAGGCAAAGATGCTAAAATTTCATTTTTTAGACAAGGTGAATTTGTTGATATGTGTGTTGGGCCACATGTACTATATTTATCTTCAATAGGAAAAATAAAACTTTATAACGTAACTGGGGCTTATTGGAGAGGTGACGAAAAGAATAAAATGTTAACTCGTATTTATGGTACAGCTTTTAAAACACAAGATGAATTAGACAAAGAAATTTTAAGACGCGAAGAAGCCAAAAAACGTGACCATAAAAAATTAGGTAAAGAACTTGAACTTTTCTTTATAGACGAAACAGCACCAGGTATGCCATACTGGCTTCCAAAAGGTATGAAAATGTTAAATACATTAATTAGTTTTTGGAGAAACATTCATGAAGAAGCTGGCTATCAAGAATTTTCTGGCCCACAACTAAATAGTAGTTCTCTTTGGAAAACATCTGGACATTGGGATCATTATAGAGAGGATATGTTTGTTTTAACAGATAGTGATGGTCAAGAACAAGCTTTAAAACCAATGAACTGTCCAAATTCAATAAAGGTATTCTCTTCAAAATTAAGAAGTTATAAGGACTTACCATTAAGACTTAGTGATATTGATGTAATACATAGAAATGAAAAGTCAGGACAATTAAACGGTCTTTTTAGAGTTAGAATGTTTAGACAAGATGATTCTCATAACTATGTAACAGAAGATCAAATTGCATCTGAAATAAAAAATATAGTAAATATAGCAAAAAAAATGTATGGTGTGTTTGGACTTGACTTTATGCTAACACTTTCTACAAGACCAAAAGATTATATGGGAGACATAGAAGTATGGAATAAAGCAGAATCAGATCTAAAAGGTGTATTAGATGAGATTTGTGGGAAAGATAATTATAGAATAAATGAAGGTGATGGTGCATTTTATGGACCAAAAATAGATATAAAAATGAAGGACTGCCTTGATCGTGAATGGCAAATGGGAACAGTTCAACTTGACTTCCAACTACCATCAAGATTTGGAATTACATATATTGATAGAGACGGTCAAAAGAAAACACCAATACTTATACATAGAGCTATCTTTGGATCATTTGAAAGATTTTTAGGAATAATTACAGAACATTTTGCAGGTGCATATCCTCTATGGCTATCTCCTGTTCAAGTAAGTATACTTCCTATATCAGAAAATGAAATAGAGTATGCAAAAGATATTAATCAAAAGTTAAAAGCAAAAGGCTTTAGAGTAGAACTTGACTTATCTAGTGAAAAAATTGGATATAAAATACGTAATGCTCAGCTTCAAAAGATAAATTACATGATAGTTATAGGAAAGAATGAAAAAGAGGCAAATGTTATATCAGTGCGTTCAAGAAATGGTGAAAAAATAGATAATATTTCATTAGATGAATTTTGCAATAAATTAAGCCAAGAAATAGAAAGTGAAATGAATAAATAAATTATTTAGTAGATAAAAGTAATTTTATCTACTAAACTTACATATTTAAATAATATTAGAGGTGACAAATAGAAAAGGTGAAATCTAATTTATGATACAAGAAATAATTATAAACTTTGTCAAAATTGCTTATATGCTATTTGATATTATTATTATAATTTATGCATTATATTACATTATAACAGGGCTTTTTGCATTTAAAGCTAATAGGGAATTTGAATTAAAGAAAGCAAAAAGAGGAAAAAATAAATTTGCTATACTTATTCCTGCAAGAAATGAAGGAGATATAATAGAAAATTTAATAAATAGTATAATGAAACAAAAATATGATAAAAATTTCTACGATATATATGTTATAGCAAATAATTGTACAGATAATACTATAAAAATATGCAAAGAGTTAAAGGTAAATGTTATAGAATGTGTAGATAATATAAAAAATAAAGGGGATGCTCTAAGGTATGCATTTTCTTATCTAAAAAATGAAGAAAAATATCAAGCATATGTAATTTTTGATGCAGATAATGTTGTACATCCGAAATTTTTAAGTAAAATAAATATAGCATTAAATAAGGGATACGATGTAGTACAAGGGAATAGAGAAAGTAAAAATCCAAATGATACATGGATTTCTTCTTCATATACTTTGTTTTATCTAGTTCAAAATTACTTTTTTAATAGAGCAAGAGTAAGAATGGGATTTTCTTCATCAATTAATGGTACAGGATTTGCAGTAACAAAAAATATAATAGATAAATATGGATTTGAAACAAAAACAATAACAGAAGATATAGAATATGCTGGAATATGTTCACTTAATAATGTAAAAATATATTATGAAGAAGAAGCAATAACTTACGATGAACAACCAATAAAATTTGATGCTTCTGTGAAACAAAGAAAAAGATGGTCTTTAGGTACAATTGATTGTATGAATAAATACTCTAGTAAACTTACAAAAAATGCTATTAAAAATAAAAAATTTCAAAGTTTTGACATGGCACTTTTTTATATGGCACCAATAATAC
>CAKPJL010000015.1 GCA_934162655.1 uncultured Clostridia bacterium
CTGCTTGGAAACGAAGAGTTAAGAAGAAGGGCAGAAAAGCGACTTGAAGCATATCTTGAATATAATACCTTAATAGCGGATGCTAAAGCAGAAGTAGAAGAAGCCAGAGCACAAGCCAAAGCAGAAATAGAAGATGCTAGGAATAAAAATTTACAAGATGGTGCTAAATGTAAGGCGATGGAAATAGCTAAAAAAATGAAAGAAAGAAAAATGACTATATCTGAAATATCCACTTTTACAGGTCTTACGATAGAAGAAATTGAAGCAATATAAATTATATAGAAAGAACCACAATTTGTTTTGTGGTTCTTTCCATGTAAATAAAAGTTTAAACTATGTAATTGTCTTGCTTTTTTTTATTTAATATAGTAAAATATAATATGTTAATAAAGGAGTATTAAAAATGGATAAAGAATATGAAAGAAAATGTTTTGAACTGGCTCACTATATATTTCCAGATGTTAGCGAAACAGTTGATGACCTAGAGATAAGATATAAAGAAAGAAATTTAAAAGAAGGTGCAATTGTAACTCGTTTTGCCCCATCTCCAACTGGTTTTTTACATACAGGTGCACTTTTTACTACACTTGTAGATAAACTTTTGGCATTACAAAGTGAAGGAACATATTATTTAAGAATTGAAGACACAGATTCTAAAAGGGAAGTAAAGGGAAGTGTGAAATTATTTACTGATGAACTAAAAAAATTTGGGTTACTTCCTGAAGAAGGGGTAATAGCTGAAAATAAAGAAGTCGGAGAGTACGGCCCATATAAACAAAGCAATAGGCGTGAAATATATAGAATTTGTGCAAAACATTTAGTTGAAAAAGGACTTGCATATCCATGTTTTTGTACACCAGAAATGATTGATGCTACAAGAAAAAATCAAGAAGCAAATAAAATAGTGCCAGGA
The DNA here is from genome assembly GCA_934162655.1 of uncultured Clostridia bacterium. GTDB lineage: Bacteria > Bacillota > Clostridia > TANB77 > CAG-465 > CAG-465. The sequence continues at coordinate 914 of CAKPJL010000015.1, forward strand.
TACTATGGGGTGTATGCTAAATGTAGAAATATTTCAATAGATGAGGCAATTGAGCGTGTTAAAAATGGTGAGGAATATATTCTACGTTTTAGGAGTAATGGTTCTCATTTAAATAAAACATCATTTGTAGATGCGGGTAGAGGAAAAATTGAACTTGCCCAAAATGATCAAGATGTAGTGCTTATAAAAAAGGATGGGCTTCCAACTTATCACTTTGCTCATATAGTAGATGACCACTTTATGCATACTACACATGTTGTACGTGGCGAAGAGTGGATACCGTCGACTCCAATTCATATTGATCTTGCAAACGCTATGGGGTTTGAACCATTCACATATGTCCATGTACCACTTATAATGATAAAAGATGGTAATAGTAAAAGAAAGCTAAGTAAAAGAAAAGATAAAGAAGCGGCAGTATCATACTTTTTAAGTGCAGGATATGAAAAAGAGGCCATGATAGAATATTTAATGACTTTAGTAAATTCGGACTTCGAATCATGGAGATCTAAAAATAAAGATGCAAATATATTTGACTTTAAATTTAAGGTAGATAAAATGAGTTCGTCAGGTTCATTACTTGATATTCCTAAATTAAATGATATATCAAAAGAAGTTATCGCTAAAATGGATAGTAAAACGTTGATAGTTAAATTACTTGCATGGGCACAAGAATACAATAAAGAATTATATGAAAGATTAATGAGTGACATAGAGTACACAAAAAAGGTATTTTCACTTGAGAGAGATGGTCAGGCTAAAGTAAGAAAAGACATCTATAAATGGGAAGATATACTTAAAACATTCTTCTATTTTTGGGAAGATTTGTATAAGAAAGACATTGAGGAAAAAGGGTATAATTTTGAATATAATTTAAATCCTGACACGAAACTAACAAAGGAAATAACAAATAAAATTTTAGATATGTATGCTAAAGTTTATAATAAAGATGATGACAAAGACACATGGTTTGCAAATTTAAAAGAATGTGCAAAACAAATGGGACTTTGCACAGATATGAAAGAGTATAAACAAAACAAAGATAAATATATAGGAAGTGTGGCAGATTTTGCTGGAATAATAAGAGTTGCAATAACTAATAGGACAAATAGTCCAGATATTTATCAAGTAATGCAAATACTTGGATATGATAATGTTATTTCAAGAATAAAAGGTGCAATAAAATAAAGTTTTATTATTAATATAAATATAACAAAGAGGTGTAATAGTATGTTAAAAAATACTTTAGAAAATGAGAAAAAATTAAAAAAATATCTTGAAAAAAGAGATAGTGTTAATTTAGACATTGTAGAAGTATTTAGTGCTATTGCACTTTTTTATGGTGTTAATGGAATAAAAAAGACTCGTGATATCTTAGAAGCGTCATCATACCTAAAACATACAAAGCATATGGTTTTTATTCTTTTTGACGGCTTTGGATATTCAAAACTTCAAAGTATGAAGGATACATCAATACTTAAACAAAACTTGGTAAAAAAAATTAATACTGTAAATCCTACATCTACTGCTTGTGTTTTAACTAGTATTATGTCTTTAAAATATCCAAATGAACATGGAATATATGGATGGTGGAACTATAATATGAATATGAATTTATCATATTTTCCACTGCTCTTTGAAGAAAGAAAGACTGGGGAAGATTTAGAAAGTAAGAACATCAAAATTAAAGACATATTCAATTTTGAACCTGTATTTAATAAATTTAAATGTAAAGTAAATGTATATGAAAGTATAGATTTAATAAATTCTACATATACTAAAATGTTTTCTAAGAATACTTGTAATTATGGTTATCGTTCTATAAAAGACTTGTTCAATAAATTAGAAAAAAACTTAAAAAGTGAGATGCTTCCTACCTTTAATTATGTATATATTGATGGACTTGATGAAATTTCTCATATGTATGGAGTAAATTCTCATGAGGCAAATAGTATAATAGATGAAGTAGAGCAAGGAATTAAAAATATTACAAATAATATATCTGATGTATCAACTGTACTAACAGCAGATCATGGACAAATAGAGATGACATCTATGTTGTATTTAAATCAAAATTTTGATTATACCAAATATTTTTATGCACCACCTTCAATAGATACAAGAACCATAAGCTTTTTTGTAAAAAAAGAGTATTTAGAAGATTTTAAAACAAAATTTTTACAAGAATTTTCCTTAGATGCGATACTTTTAGAAAAAGAAAGAGTGGAAGAATTAAAATTATTTGGTAGACAAAATTTCTCATCTGAGGCCAAAAAGTCGCTTGGTGAGTACATAGCAGTAATAGTAAATAATAAATTTATGGTCTGTGATAAATTAGAAAAAGAAGACAAAATTAATACAAAGGGAAACCATTCAGGACTTACGGAAGAAGAAACAAAAGTACCTTTAATTGTAATATAATTTTTAGGAGTTTATATGGAAAATAATGATATAATAAAAAATATAGATGCTAGTCTTAAAATGGAAAATATGTTCTTAGAAGAAAATGATAAAAATATTATAAATGAATATTTAAATGGAAATATTTCCAAAGAGCATGCTAAAAATTTAATGCAAAGAAATTTCTAGTATTTTTGGGGTGATAATTTTGTATAATGCTATTAATTCAAAATATACGTATAAAGGAACCGATGTATTAATAAATAAATTAGGAATAAAAAAAGAAGAAAAATTAAAAAAATATGAAGTAAAAATGGTTGCATTGAAAATGGCAATTATTATGAAAGAACAAAAAATATATGATATAAGTGAGGAAAGATTTAAATATATTCATTTTTTCTTATTTTCTGATTTATATGAATTTGCAGGAAAATATAGGGAAGAAAATATAACTAAGGATAATTTTATGTTTTCTGATTACAAGTATATAGATGAAAACATGAAAATAATTTTTGCTAAGATAGATATAGATAAATTAAGTAAAATAGATTTTGATAGTATGGTAAAATTCATTTCTGAAATAATGACAGACTTAAATGTACTTCATCCTTTTAGAGAAGGAAATGGAAGAGCTACTCGTGAATTTATTAGAGAACTATTAAAAAAACTTGGCTATAAAATAAATTTTTTTGATATAGATTATAATGAAATACTAGAGGCAAGTAGACTTGCAGTTATTGACGATTCGTATCAAATCAAAATATTAAAAAATAGTATAGAGAAAAATTAGATATTTACAATTTAATTAAATTTGTTATATAATATCTAACATAAGAGGAGAGAAAAAATGAAAAAAGGAATAAGTTTAATAACCCTTATAATAACGATTGTAGTTATTATAATAATTGCATCAATGACAATTCTTGCACTAACCAAAAACAATCCTATTAATTCTGCTAAAATATCAAACTTAGTAAAGGCAAAAGAAACATTAGAGGAAAGCATTTTTTTATATAATTCAAACGCATTAACTAAGTATTCTGTAAGTACAAATAAAGGTACATATTTTTCATCACAGAATGTAAATATATTGTTAGGAGTTGAAGGAAATAATGAGTATAGGATAGTTGAACTAAAAGATGGAGTTGACAAAAACTCAAGCTATAAAAGTGATGACATTAAAAGTGAAATAATAAAAAAAGATGGAAAAAGTATTAAAGTATATAAATTAGACAAAGAAAAATGCATAGAAAACAAAATTAAATTTTCAAATGTACCATCAAACAATTCTAGTTGGTATATTACAAATGAAGGAAAAGTATATTTGGTATATGAGGAAAATTCGGTACTTCCAGATTGGATAAAAGGTGAACCAGAACCCGGAAAATTAATCGAAAATGCTACTTTAAATACATTTGTCGCCATGGTAGGTCAAGAGGATAGAGAGCCAACGATACATGATATAGTTGCACAAAGCTCTGCCGAAATGTTTACATATAGTGATAATTCAGATGGTACGGTTACTATAACAGGCTTTAATGACGCCTATGAGGGCGAAATCCCAGAAAGTCTAAAATTTCCTAGTAAGAATCAAGAAGGAAAAAATGTCACAAAAATTGGTGGAGGTTCATTTTCTTCAAGTTCAAAATTTGCCAGTGTGAAGACACTTGTTATAACAGAAGGAATAGAAGAGGTGGGGACTGGTGAATTTAGTTATTGTACATCACTTGAAGAAATATATTTTCCTTCAACAATAAATAAAGTAAACTCAAATATATTGCAAAATGTAACTGGTCTAAAGAAAATAACAATACCAAATATATTGGTATCTAGTAGTAATCAAAATACAAACCCATCTAATTGGTTTAGTTCTTCAAAAGCTTCAATAGAAGAAGTAAATTTTAGTGATGATATAACATCAATAGGAAACAACGCATTTAATAGCTTTAAAGGACTTAAATCTATAAATTTACCAGATACAATAACTTCAATCGGTCAAAGTGCATTTAATGGTTGCACTTCACTTAGTGGAAAAATAGAGTTTCCAAGTAATCTAGAAAAAATAGATATTGGTGCGTTTAATGGATGTGAAAAAATGGAAGAATATGATTTTAGTAAAGTAACAAAGCTAAAAACAATAGGTTCAAGTGCTTTTAATCAAAATAAACTTATAAAAAAATTTATTTTGCCAGAAGGGGTAGAAGAGATAGGAGTTGGAACATTTAGTTATTGTACATCACTTGAAGAAATATATTTTCCTTCAACAATAAATAAGATAAACTCAAATATATTGCTAAATGTAACTGGTCTAAAGAAAATAACAATACCAAATATATTGGTATCTAGTAGTAATCAAAATACAAACCCATCTAATTGGTTTAGTTCTTCAAAAGCTTCAATAGAAGAAGTAAATTTTAGTGATGATATAACATCAATAGGAAACAACGCATTTAATAGCTTTAAAGGGCTTAAATCTATAAAGTTATCAGATACAATAACTTCAATTGCAAGTAATGCATTTTATGGTTGTGATATGCTTACTAAAATAGAATATAGTGGTAGTGCAACAGGTGCACCTTGGGGAGCTACAAACGCTACTGTTATAACTAACTTTTAAATATTAAAAATATTCTTATTAAATGTAATTTAGTAAGAATATTTTTTTGTCTTCTTTACATATTTAAATTAATGTGATATAATTTAGAAAAATATAAAGACTGTGAAGGGAAAGAGTAACAATATATGAAATATATAGCGATCTGGTGATGGTGGAAGACCAGTTAGATTAGTATATTGTGAAAATCATCCTGGAGTTGCTAGCTGAAAATATAGAAAGTAAGCGTCGCCGTAATCTTTACGTTATAAAGGACACATATGTTGGTATGTAGTATATAATTAGGTGGTTTAGCTATTTTTTTAAATAGTTATAAATAGATATGTGTTACACATATTCCTTATATATACGGAATATGTGTATTTTTTAATTTTAGGAGGAATTTTTATGGAAGAAAAAAAAGATTATTCAAAGACACTTAATTTGCCACAAACAGAATTTGAAATGAGAGGAAATCTACCCGCAAAAGAGCCTAAATTATTAGAAGATTTTATAAATAATAAAGTATATTATTTAGCTCTTGAAAAAAACAAAAATACTGGTAAAAGATTTGTATTACATGATGGGCCTCCATATGCGAACGGAGATATACATGCAGGTCATGCATTAGATAAAATACTAAAAGATATTATAATTAGATATAAAACAATGAATGGTTATTATGCACCATATGTTCCAGGCTGGGATACTCATGGCCTTCCAATAGAGAAAAAAGTTCAACAAGAATTAAAAGTAACAAAAGATGATGTTGGGATAACTAAGTTTAGAGATATATGTAAAGATTACGCTATAAAAGCGGTTGAAAAAACAGCTACTCAGTTTGAAAGATTAGGTGGACTAGGAGATTATAGAGATGAGAATAAAAGGTATTTAACCCTACATAAGAATTTTGAAGCTGCTCAAATAGGAGTATTTGGGGAAATGTATAAAAAAGGTTATATATACCGCGATTTAAAGCCAGTTTATTGGTGCAGTGATTGTGAAACAGCACTTGCGGAGGCAGAAATAGAATATAAGGATGATACTTCTACATCAATATATGTAAAATTCAAAGTTAAAGATGATAAAGGATTATTTTCTAAATACGGAGATTTAACAAACACTTATATTGTAATATGGACTACTACACCATGGACTTTGCCTGGTAATATGGCTATAACATTAAATCCTGAGTTTTTATATGCACTTGTAGATGATGGTAAATCAAGATATATTATGGCAAAAGAACTTACTTCAAAAGTAATGGGATTATTTGGAGATGTTAATTATAAAATTGTTGCAGAATTTAAGGGAGATAGTCTTGAAAATATAATATGCGAAAATCCTTTAATTGAGGGTAAAACATCACGTGTAATAATGGGATCTGATAAAGACTTAATAGTAACTCTTGATGCAGGTACAGGATGTGTACATACAGCACCAGGACACGGTCATGAAGATTATTTATGTTGTAAAAGGTATAAAGACATTGATATAATAGTACCGGTTGATAAACATGGAAAAATGACAGAACTTGCAGGTAAGTATCAGGGAATGTTTTATGCTAAGGCAAATACACAAATAATTGAAGATTTAAAGGAAAGTGGTGAATTATTTGCATCACAAGAGCTTACTCACCAATACCCACATTGTTGGAGATGCAAAAAACCTGTTATATATAGGGCTACAACACAATGGTTTGCTTCAATTGATGGATTTAGAAAAAATGCCTTAGATGAAATTAATAAAGTTAACTGGTATCCATCTTGGGGTAATGAGAGAATGACCAATATGATAAAAGATAGAACCGATTGGTGTATATCACGTCAAAGATGTTGGGGAGTACCAATACCAATATTTTATTGTGCAGATTGTGGAAAAGAGTATGTTACGGCAGAAACTTTAAGAAAAGTACAAGAATTATTTGCTAAAAAAGGTTCATCTTCATGGTTTGAAATGAACCCAGAAGAAATTTTAGGTGATAGCTTTAAATGTGAATGTGGATGTACAAAGCTTGAAAAAGAAAAAGATATAATGGATGTATGGTTTGACTCTGGTTCTTCACATACTGCTGTTTTAAACGAAACATATGGTTTGCCACAAGGAAAAGCTGATATGTATATGGAGGGAAATGACCAATATAGAGGATGGTTCCAATCTTCACTTTTAACATCTGTTGCTGTAAATGGTGAGGCCCCTTACAAAGAGGTAGTAACTCATGGTATGGTTGTAGATGGCCAAGGAAGAAAAATGTCAAAATCTCTTGGTAATGGTATTGCACCACTTGATATTGTAAATGAATATGGTGCAGACATTTTAAGACTTTGGGCAACATCTGCTGATTATCATGCAGAACTTAGACTTTCAAAAGATATATTAAAACAAATAGCAGAAGTTTATAAAAAGATTAGAAACACAATAAGATTTTTGCTAGGAAATACATTTGATTTTGATCCAAATAAAGATTATGTAGAATATAGTATGCGTGATGAAATAGATAAATATATGATGTTTAAAATAGAAAAATTGGTTGAATATATTAACGATGCATATTTAAAATATGACTATCATTTAGTTTATAGTGAAATACATAGATTTTGTAATATAGAACTTTCATCTAAATATTTGGATGTAATAAAAGATAGATTATATACATATAGAAAAGATCATAAATTAAGAAGAAGTTCTCAATCTACTATGTATGATATTTTAAGTATCTTAACAAGGCTTATATCTCCTATACTTGTATTTACTTCACAAGAAATATATACACATATGAATGTTAGAGGAGAAAAGAAACAAAACATTTTATTAGAGGATTTTCCAGTCTATTCAAATGAATACGAAGATAATACACTAATTTCTAAATGGAATAGAATATATGAAATAAAAGATAGTTTTGCTAAACTTCAAGAAGAAGCAAGGGCTAATAAGATAATAGGAAGTTCTCTAGATAGTAAAGTAATATTTTATACTTCTGGTGAAGAATATGATTTTATAAAAGAAAATATTGAATCTATTAAACTTGTTTCAATAATTTCTGAGCTAGAACTTGTAAAATCAGATGAAAGAAAGATAGAAGTAGTAAAATCAACAGGTTTAAAGTGCCCTAGATGTTGGACATACTCTAACATATTTGATGATAGTGGAATTTGTGAGAAATGCTTCAAGAATATGTAGTAAAAAATATTATATTTAGAAAGCCACGGATTTTTATCCGTGGCTTTAATGTTTTTATCCCTGGTAGATATCTTTTGATATTGTAAGGATTTGCTCTAGCAAAGAATATACTTCGCCTGAAATTGGAAAATTAATCTCTCCTAGTCTGTTTAAATATGCAGATATTTTGAATCTTTCAACGAATATTTCTGTCTTACTTGTAGAGCTTGTTTGAAGCAATTTTAGTTTGTTTGTCTCTTTTAAAATATACTTCAAAAGTGTTATTGCATTTTCTTCTTCGAGTGCCTCTTCACTTGATTTGGGATATGTTGCAACTTTTGAATCATAGTCATTTCTGTACAAGGCGAAGTTCGCCTCGAAGTTATAAAATGCCATTTTTTCCATGATGTAATCCTCCTTAATTAAGTTGAAATAAAAATTTAAAGTAAAATAATTATAGCACTTTCATTTATTAAATACAATACCTATTAACAAAAAATTATGTAATTCATACAATAAATTATAAAAGAAAGGTGAAATAATTGGAAAAAATAATATATGTTGATCATAGTGCTACTACAAGTTTAAAAAAAGAAGTTTTAGATGAGATGATACCATACTTAAAACAATATTATGGTAATCCCTCCTCTTCATACCTTTTAGGACAAAAATCCAAAAAGGCAATAGAGGATTCAAGAGAAAAAATAGCAAATATTTTAAATGCTAAATCTGAGGGAGAAATATATTTTACATCCGGTGGAAGTGAAGCAGATAACATGATTATACTAGGAATAGCATATGCAAATAGGCATAAGGGGAATCATATAATAACCACAAAAATAGAGCATAGTGCTGTTTTAAATACATGTAAAAGGTTAGAAGAAGAGGGATTTGAGGTAACTTATCTAGATGCTGATAAAAATGGAATAATTAGTATATATGATTTACAAAATGCAATAAAGGATACTACCATACTTATATCTGTAATGTTTGCAAACAATGAAATAGGAACGATACAACCAATAGAGGAAATTGGTAAAATTGCTAGATTTAAAGATATTATATTTCATACGGATGCAGTTCAAGCAATAGGTAACTTAAAAATAGATGTAGAAAAGATGTGTATAGATGCACTTTCCGCATCAGCACACAAATTCTATGGGCCGAAAGGAGTAGGGTTTGCGTATATAAAAGATGGTATAAGATTTATACCCTTAATAAACGGTGGGCATCAAGAAAAAGGAAAAAGAGCTGGAACAGAAAATGTTGCTTCAATTGTAGGAATGGCTAAAGCTTTTGATATAGCAAATAAAAATGTACAAATATATTATGAAAAACTTTTAAGTCTTAGAAATTATTTTATTGATAAAATTAAAGAACAAATACCAAATGTAGTAATAAATGGTAGCTTAGAAAAAAGATTACCTGGTAATGTTAATATATATATTCCAAAAATAGAGTGCAAAACTCTTCTTACAATATTTGATATGAATAAAATATATGCATCTAGTGGTAGTGCTTGTAATAGCAATATATCAGCACCTTCACATGTATTAAAAGCTATTGGACTTACAGACTATATAGCAAGTAACTGTCTAAGAATTACTTTTGGTGAAGAAAATACAAAATCAGATGTAGACTTTATAATAGATACTATATTAAAAAATAAAAATTAACCACTAAATTAATAGTGGTTAATTATTTTTTTTGATTAGTTAGGAGGTGGGGGTGGAGGACCACCATCGTCATCATCCATAAGAAACCAAAACATCGGGTCATCACCAAGACCAAAAAGTAACGCAATAATACCAAATATTAAAGACATATGTGAGCCTCCCTTCAAAATTTTTTTGGAATTTAAATATTTCACTAATAATATTATATCACTTATAAGCAAATAAGTCAAATATAAATAATTTTAAAAATTTTAAAAAAATGATGAAAAAGTATTGCTTTTTATAAAATTATATACTAAAATTATATCAGAGTGGTAAGAAGTGGTATAAAGTGGTATAAATTTCGGAGGTGAAACTACATTGTTACTAGGCGAATATAATCATAATATAGATGATAAGGGCAGAGTAAGTGTACCTTCTAAATTTAGAGATGATCTTGGAACAAGTTTTATTGTTACAAAAGGTCTTGATAACTGCTTATTTGCATATTCAAAAGAAGAATGGACTAAGTTTGAAGATAAGCTAAAAACGTTACCACTAACTAATCCAAATGCTCGTAATTTCATAAGATTTTTCTTTTCAGGTGCGACTGAATGTGAAATTGATAAACTTGGAAGAATAAATATCCCGCAATCTCTAAGGGAATATGCATCACTTGGTAGAGAAGTAACTATAATTGGAGTATCTACACGTGTTGAAATATGGAATAGAGAAAAGTGGAATAACTATACTAGTGAGGAAAATATGGATTTAGATGAAATAACAGCTCATATGGCCGAACTAGGAATTTAATAAAATTGAATTAAAAATCACAAATGATTTTTAAGATACAAATGAAATTAAAAAAACAAAAGATAAATTATTGGTAAACAAAAGATAAAAGTTAAAAAGTAAGATCTAATGAAAAAAATTTGATAAACAAAAGATAAAATTTTAAATTTATTTATGATGTGGAGTAAACATGGAATTTAGACATAAATCTGTTTTATTAAACGAATGTATACAAGCTCTTAATATAAAAAAGAATGGAATATATGTTGATGGCACACTTGGCGGTGCAGGACATTCTTATGAGATTTTAAAGAGTTTAGAGGGTACAGGAAAATTAATAGGAATTGATAGGGATAAAGAAGCACTTGAGGCTTCAAAAGAAAAATTAAAAGAATTTGATAATGTTTTATATGTTCATGGCAATCATGATAATATATTAGATATTTTACTTAGTTTAGGAATTGATAAAGTAGACGGAATTTTACTTGATTTAGGAGTGTCATCTTATCAGCTAGATGAAGCAAGTAGGGGATTTTCTTATATGGTAGATGCTCCTCTTGATATGAGAATGAATAGAGAAGACAGTTTTTCAGCATATGATGTAGTAAATAAATATGATCAAAATAAGTTAGAGAGTATATTTAAAGATTATGGCGAAGAAAGATTTTCAAGAAGCATTGCCAAAAATATCTGTAAATATAGAGAAATAAAAGAAATTAAGACTACATTTGAACTTGTGGATATAATTAAAGAAAGTATGCCAAAATCTGCACTAAGAGAAAAGCAGCATCCAGCAAAGAGAGTATTTCAAGCTATAAGAATCGAAGTAAATTCAGAACTTGAACCTTTAAAAAAGACTGTTGAAGACTCAATTAAAGCCCTCAAAAATGATGGTAGACTTGCTATTATAACTTTTCATTCATTAGAAGATAAAATTGTAAAACATACTTATGAGGAAATGGAAGGTAGATGTAGTTGCCCTCCTTCATTTCCGGTTTGTATTTGTGGTTATAAATCGTATGGTAAAATAGTAAATAAAAAACCAATAATTTCTTGTGATGAAGAATTATTAAAAAACCCAAGGGCAAGAAGTGCAAAATTAAGGGTATTTCAAAGAAATATAAAAGAGTAAAAACAAAGGAGGAATTTTAAGTGGCAGCATACAAAATGTATGAATTTGAAGAGGACTATTCTTTAAATAATAACTTAGCAGTAAAAAAGACATTAAATTATAAGAAAAATAATAAAAAAAAGGCAGCCTTAAATAGAAATAATAAGTTATTTATAGTACCAATAGTTCTTGCTGTTTTTGTTATGACACTTATAATTACTTCTAGATATACAATGATAAATGAAAAGAACTTGGAAAGTATAAGATTAAAAAATGATTTAAAAAAAGCAGAGGCAACATTGTTTTCAACTAAGATTGCAGTTGAACAAAACACAGATTTAAATAAAATAGAGTCTTATGCTAAACAACAGCTTGGAATGCAAAAGCCTACCAAAAATCAAATAATATACATTGATACATCTGAAAATATAGGAGCAGTTGAAATAGTAAAGAAAACAGATTTAATAGCTAGTATAAAAAACAGTGTATCAAGTTTTATTAATAATATTTTTTAATCCTTCCTAGGAATAACTAAGATAGTTTATTAGTATTATATACTATGTGAAATTATCTTAGTTTTTTTCTTATTTTCTTGTCATAAAATAAATTATATAGTATAATATTTTTGTAAAAAAGTCGATAGGGGGTAAATCTTTTGAGTTATACTGCTCTAAAAAATCAAAAAAGAATTTTAATTTTACTTATAGTGACTTTATGTGCCGCAGTTATTTTAATTGGTAGACTTGTATATATACAGGTTATAAAAGCTAATTATTATCAAGAGTTAGCATATGACCAACAAACACGTGAAAGAAAAGTAGAAGCTAAACGCGGTACAATTTATGATGCAACAGGTAGTAAAGTGTTAGCTCAAAGCATTTCGGTAAATATAGTTTCAGCTGTTCCAAAAAATGTTGGAAAAGATGCAAGCGAAAAAGAAAAAATAGCTTCTGATATTGCTGAAATATTAGGTGAAAAAAAGGATAACATACTTTCAAAATTATCTAAGAATGTTGCACTTGTTACATTAGCATCTAAGGTTGAAGAGGAGAAAGCAACAAAACTTTTAAAGTATATAAGTGATAATAATATAAAAGGTATAAGTGTAGATGAAGATACTAAAAGGATCTATCCATATGGTAGTCTGTTATCACATGTATTAGGCTTTGTAGGAACTGATAATCAAGGGTTACTTGGTATAGAGTCTTACTATGATAAAGAACTGTCAGGAATTCCTGGAAAAATAGTTGGTAGCACAGATTTAAATGGTAGAGAAACACCTTTTACTAATGAACAGTATATATCTCCAGTAGATGGTAAAGATATTGTTCTTACAATAGATGCTACAATACAGTCTATTGTAGAAAAATACTTGTATAAGGCATATGTTGAAAATATTGCACAGTATGCTACTGCTGTTGTATTAAGACCTTCAACAGGTGAGGTACTTGCTATGGCTACCCAACCGACATTTGACTTAAATGATCCATTTACTCCAAATACGGAAGAGTTAAAAGTGTCTTGGGATACAATGAGTGCGAAAGAGAAATCTACTGCATTAAATGCGATGTGGAGAAATAAATGTATATCAGATACGGCAGAACCTGGTTCAACGTTTAAGATAGTTGCCGCAACAGCTGCACTAGAAGAGGGAATTACAAGCATTGATACTCCTAACCAATTTACGTGCAATGGAAGTATGAATATTGGAGGATGGAATATTAGATGTTGGAGATATCCAAGAACACATGGTCAAGAATCTCTAAGACAAGGTATAATGAATTCATGCAATCCTGTATTTATGCAAATATCTCAGCGTATAGGAATATCAACCCTAAATAAATATTTAAATGCATTTAATTTAAATCAAGTAACAGGTATTGATCTACCAGGAGAACAAGCAGGAATTATGCATGACGAATCTACTATGACAGAAGTAGATGCAGCTACTACATCGTTTGGTCAAACTATACAGATAAGTACACTTAGAACAGCTGTAAATTATTGTGCTATTGCAAATGGTGGTTATCTAATAGAGCCATATGTTGTAAAGGAAATAAAAAGTGGAAGTGACAATTTTACATTAAAAACAGAATCAAAAGTTTTAAAACAAATAATGTCGTCTAGTACGGCAGCAGATGTTTTAAGTGCTCTTGAATCTACGGTCTCAGAAGGAACAGGTAAGGCCGGAAAAGTTTCTGGATATAGAGTTGCTGGAAAAACAGGAACTGGTGAGGAAGGAAGAGGAGCAAATGCAACATACATGGCAAGTTTTGCAGGTATAGCACCGGTGAGTTCACCAGAAGTAGTAGTAGTTCTTTGTATATATGATCCAAAAGGACCTTCTGGACACCAAGGAAGTACAATTTGTGCACCAGTAGTTGGTTCTATAATTGATGAGACACTTAGGTATCTAAATATACAAACCGATTATACTGTTGTTGAAAATGATATAGAAGAAAAACTTGTGCCAGATGTTACAAAGATGACATATGAAGAAGCAAAACAAAAACTAAATGAATCTGGATTTAAAATAGCAAGTGATAATAATCTAAATTCATCTGATATAATACTTGAGCAAACTCCAAAAGCAGGAGCATCACTTATGAGTGGTTCTACAATTAGAGTTTATAATTCTACTACTGATGAAAAACAAACTGTAAGTGTTCCAGATGTTAGAAATAAAAATCAAAATTCGGCTGTAAATACTTTAAAAAATGCCGGTTTGAATGTAAGAATAATTGGAAAAGGAACTGTGCTTACTCAAGACCCTTCTCCTGGTGAGGTGATACAAAAAGGCTCAATAGTTAATATTAAATGTGCTGATATGACAGATATGCCAATATAATTAGTTATTATTATATAAAAGAATAGATTTATTCTTAAATTAGAAAGGAAGTATGAAATGCTTTTACAATATTTAATAGAAAATTTAGAAAATAGTGAAATAACTGGTAGTACAGATATTGAAATAAATAAAATAGAATATGACTCTAAGAAAATAGAAAGAGGAGATGTATTCGTAGCAATAAAAGGATTTACAGATGATGGAGGAAATTATATAGATGAAGCTATAAAAAGTGGTGCAGTAGCTATTATTGCACCAATAAATGAAGATATATCAAAATATATTTGCGATATCGTTACATTTGTAAGAGTAGAAAATATAAGAAAGGCTCTTGCGATAATTTCATCAGTATATTATGATAATCCTTCAAGTAAGTTAAATATGATTGGAATTACAGGAACAAAAGGAAAGACAACAACCGCATTTATGTTAAGAGATATTTTGCTTGCATCGAAAAAAAAGACTGGAATGATTGGAACTATTTATAATACATATAATGATATAAAGATTGAATCTTCACGTACATCTCCTGAGTCACTTGATTTGCAAAAATTATTATATGATATGGTAAATGATGGAATTGAATATGTAGTAATGGAAGTTAGTTCGCATGCATTAGAATTATATAGGGTATATGGTATTACATTTAAAGTTGGTATATTTACAAATTTAGCACCAGAGCATTTGGATTTTCATGGTACTATGGAAAACTATTTAAATGCAAAAGCTAAACTATTTAGCCAATCTGAATATGCAATAATTAACGGAGACGATATATATGCTCCAAGGCTTATAAAAACTATCAAAACTAAGTATGCCACTTTTGGACTTGATAATGATGTAAATATTACAGCAACTGATGTTAGAATAAACCCATCATTTGTAGAGTTTAAAATGTATGTAAACAAGATGCTTGAAACAATTCATGTAGAAATTCCAGGGAAATTTAGTGTATATAATGCACTAGCTGCAATTGCTGCTGCAAGTTTCTTAAATTGTCAAATGGATGCAATATTACTTGCTCTTGCAAATGTAAAAGTTCCAGGTAGATGCGAGACGGTAAATATTTCAAAGACATTTTCTGTTGTAATTGATTATGCACACAATCCTTCAAGTATGGAAGCAATACTTACTTCACTTAAAAAGTTTTCTAAAGGCAGAATTATATGCGTATTTGGCTGTGGAGGAAATAGAGATACATCTAAAAGAGAGAAAATGGGTGAGCTTGCAGGAAAATATGCAGACTTTACAGTTATTACAACAGATAATCCTCGTGATGAATCGCCTAAAAGTATAATATCACAAATAGAAATGGGTATAAAACAAACCAAAGGGCTATATAAAGTCGAAGAAAATAGAATAGAGGCAATTAAATTTGCTATGAGAATTGCATGGAAAAATGATATAGTATTACTCCTTGGAAAAGGTCATGAAACATATATGGAGCTTAAAGGTGGTAAAAAAATTCATTTTGATGAAAGAGAAATTGTAAGGAAAATAGCAGAAAGTATGCCTAATAAAAATATAGAACAGTTATAAAAGGAGAAATTTTATGAATACACAAATGTTAATATTGTTGATTTCTTTTATATCAACAGTAGTGCTAGGAATTTTTGTTGTGCCGGTACTTAGAAAATTAAAAGTAGGCCAAATAGTAAGAGATGATGGACCAAAATCACACTTATCAAAAAATGGTACACCTGTTATGGGTGGAATTATAATGATACTTGTTATTTTTGTAATACTTCTTATAAAATCATTTACATATCATATTTTGGTACTTCCAATAATAGCAATTGTTGGATTTGGTCTTATTGGTTTTATAGATGATTATAAAAAATTAGTTAAGAAAAATACAGAAGGTTTATCACCAAAACTAAAAATGCTTGGACTTTTTATTGTATCATGTGTTTTTATATTCTTTTATATAAAGGTGTTTAATCTTGGCACAGATATAATAATCCCTATATTTGATCAACCAGTTGTACTATCCATTGGGGCATTTATTATTTTTACAATGTTTATACTTTTGGGAACTAGCAATGCAGTAAACTTAACAGATGGTCTTGATGGTCTTGCTGCCGGTGTAACAGCAATTATAATGACATTTTTTACTGTAATATCTATTAAAAACTCAAATAGTGAAATGGCATATCTTGGTGTGGCTTCTGTTGGAACATGCTTAGGATTTTTGGTATTTAACTATAAACCTGCAAAGGTATTTATGGGGGATACTGGTTCACTTGCTCTTGGGGGAATGATAGCTTCAATTGCAATAATCCTTAAAATGCCTTTGTATCTTGCAATAGTAGCATTTGTATGTGTTATAGATACTCTATCATCTGCACTTCAAGTAATATACTTTAAAATTACAAAGGGAAAAAGACTATTTAAAATGGCACCTTTTCATCACCATTTAGAGTTATCTGGAATGAGTGAAAAAGTTGTAGTGTGGATTTTCTGGGGTGTAACGGCTGTGTTATGCATTATAGCATACTTTATATAGATAAATTTGGAGATATTAATGAAAAAGATAGATTTTAGTAATTTATTAAAAGTAAATAAGGAACAAGGTGGAAAACTTGATTTTCCACTTCTAATAACTATAATAATTCTTTTGTGTATGGGAATTGTTATGGTCTCTTCTGCGAGTTCTTATTCAGCACTTGCAAATTATGATAATAGTAATTACTTTTTGATTAATCAATTAAGATACGCAATTGGTGGCGTATTACTTATGATATTTATATCAAGAATTGATTATAGAAATTATAAAAAACTTAGTTATTTTTTTTATGGGTTGGCATTTGTATTTATGATACTTGTACTAACTCCACTTGGAGTAAATGTAAATGGAGCTACCAGATGGCTTGGAATTGGAACTGTTAGATTTCAGCCATCAGAAGTTATGAAAGTTGCACTTGTTTTTGCCACAGCAGCTTATATAAGTACCAATTATAAAAAATTAAACACATTTAAGGGATACATTATTCCAGGTGCAATGCTTGCAGCAGTTGGCGTAATTATGTATTTACAAGATCACTTGAGTGGTATGATAGTAATGGGCGTAGCAAGTATTTCTATTATTTTTGCAAGTGGAATTAAGCTAAAATGGAAAGTTGTAATACCAATGATAGTAATATGCCTTGTAGCAGTAGCTGCATTTATATTTTCTGATGCATATAGAATTGAAAGAGTAACAGCCTTTATGCATCCAGAAGAAGATATACAAGGTTCTAACTGGCAGGCGGCACAAAGTCTTTATGCACTTGGTTCAGGTGAAATATTTGGACTTGGTCTTGGACAGAGTAGACAAAAATATTTATGGCTTCCAGAAGCACAAAATGACTTTATATTTTCAATACTTGGTGAAGAATTAGGACTTGTTGGAAGTGTTAGCGTTATACTTATATTTATGTTTTTTATATATAGGGGATATAAGATTGCTATAACATGTAAAGAATTTTATGGATCATTGCTTGCATCAGGAATTGTTAGTGTATTTGCTCTTCAAATACTTGTAAATATAGCAGTTGTTACTTCTTCTATGCCAGTAACAGGTATGCCACTTCCGTTTTTTAGTTATGGAGGAACTGCACTTGTCATTAATTTAGGTACAATGGGTGTACTTTTAAACATTTCTAGAAACTGTAAGTGATCTTAAGGAAAATAAGTTAAAAATCAAGAATTTAAAAATAATTGTTGTGGGGAGAAATTTTTAAAGTAATAGTTTTAATGAAAATGCTAATTAAATTTACTAATATAAACTTTATGATTTGTTTCCACATAACCTTAAAATGTAAGAAATGGAGAATTTTATGAAAGTAGTATTTGCGTGTGCCGGAACAGGCGGACACATTAATCCAGCTATAGCGATAGCAAAATATATGAAAAAAAAGGACAAAAATTTTAAAGCATTATTTATAGGAACTTTTGATGGACTTGAAAACAGTCTAGTTAGTGAAGCTGGATTTGATATTGTACATATAAGGACGGGAAAATTAAGAAGAAGCTTAACAATTAAAAATTTTTCAGAAATGTATAGAGCGTTTTTAGGTACATTTGATGCAAAAAAAGTATTAAAGGAGTTTAAACCAGATGCAGTTATAGGAACGGGTGGGTATATTTGTATGCCTGTGTGTAAGGCAGCAAAATCCTTAAAAATACCATATTTTTTACATGAATCAAATGCCTTTCCGGGCATTTGTGTAAAATTGCTTTCAAAAAATGCTTCAAAAGTTTTTATAGGATTTAAAGATGCAAAAGCTAGATTAAAAAATAGAGAAAATATAGTATTTTCTGGCACCCCTACAAAATTTAATAAAGATGAATATGATAAATTATCTAAAAAAGAGTGTAAAAAAAGTTTTAACTTACCACAAGATAAAAAAATTTTACTTGTTACTGGTGGAAGTCAAGGTGCACTTAAATTTACTAATATAATATTTGAATATTTAGAAAAATATAGAAATGAAAATTTGCTTATAATCCTTGTTGCAGGAAATAAAAATTATGAATATGCTATGCAAAAAAAAGCAGAGCTAGAAAATAAAATAAGTTTGAAATTAGATAGTTATATAAGAGTAGAAAAATTCATATTTGACATGGATAAAATGTATAAAGCAGCAGATATATGTATGACAAGAAGTGGTGCTATGACTATTACAGAACTTGCACTTGCAGACAAAAAAGCAATACTTGTACCTTACCCTTATGCTGCTGAAAACCATCAACTATATAATGCTAAGGTTATACAAAATGCTGGACTTGGAATAATTATAGAGGAAAGCAATTTAAATATAGAAACACTTAACACGGGACTTGAAAAAATATATAGCTTAGATAATACAAATATTAAAACAGATAACATTTATTTAAAAGATGTATACGAGATAATTTATAAAAATATTTTAGATGTAATTAAGAAGTAGGAGCTTGGTGATTTTTATGGAAAACTCAAATAAAAAGATAAAAAAATTCGAGTCTAATAAACAAATGAAAAAAAAGAGAAATACAAAGATAAAAATTATACTATTTTTTGTAATGTTAGTTACAGTATGCATCTTACTTTTTACACTTCCGATTTTTAAAATTTCAAGCATAGAAGTAGTTGGAAATAGTTACTACTCATCTGATAATATAATTACTTCATCAAAAATAGAAAATGGCTCTAATATGTTTGGACAAGCAATATTTACTGGATGCAAATATATATATGAATTACCATATATAAGTAAAGCAAAACTAAATATAAAATTACCAAATAAACTTATTATAAAAATTGAAGAAAGAAAATCTGTATTTTATGCTTATGACTCGGAAAATAAAATTTATTATAGACTTGATAAAGATGGATACATATTAGAAACAGCTGATAAAAGGAATGAGGAAGAAGTAATTCTTAATGGAATAACTTTTGATAGTGAAGTTGAACCAGGCAAAAAAATAAATGATGTGGATATGCAAAAATTAGAAATATATAATAAAATATATGAAGAATTTAAAAGCAGCAAAATATCTGGCAATATAACAAAGGTAAGTTTTGAAAGTTCCTTGACAACTATTACCATAAATGATAAACTATCGGTGATATTTCCTAATTTAACTAATTTAAAATATAATGTAGCTATATTGAAAGGAATAATAAAAAATATAGGAGAAGATTCAAGCGGAATTATAGATCTTAATAAAGAGAATCCTACATTTTCAAATTTCTAAGAGGTGATTAAAAATTGGATAAACAAGAAAAAAAATCAAATAATACAAATAAAAGCAGCCAAAAAAATCAAACCAGCTTTGTAAAGTTCATGAATAAAAATGCTATTATTCCATATACAATTATTGGAATAGCACTGTTTTTACTTTCTATGATGCTTGTTGCACAAATAAAAACCGTTAGCAATACAGAAGAAGTTTTACAAGGAAAAAGGGAAAATGAACTTTCGGAAGAACTTATAAAACTTCAAGATGAATATAAAAAGTTAAAAGCAAAATATGATGAAAATGAAAAAGTAGTAGAAGAATATAAAAATAATTCTTCTACTAATAATGAGTTAATTGCTTCAATGAAGACAGCAATTGAAAATTATAGTGTACTTGCAGGAGTAACAGATGTTAAAGGAGAGGGCATAATAGTAACACTAGATGATGGGGATACTGTACTTGATGGTTCAGATGTGCTAGTACATGATTCGGATGTTTTGACAGTTGTAAACGAATTAAAAGCAGCTGGTGCAGAAGCAATTAGTGTTAATGGTCAAAGAATAATAGCAACTACTGCAATACGTTGTGTAGGTCCAGCTATTCAAATTAACTATCAAAAGGTAGCTGCACCATTTGAAATAAAGGCGATTGGAAATTCACAATACTTAGAAAGTGCAATGACTATAAAAAATGGTGTTGTAGATGTATTAAAAAAATATGGTATAAATGTTTTAGTTAGTAGAGCAAAAAATCTAGAAGTCCCAAAATTTGAGGGAAGCATTTCTTCTGATAATACTCAAATTAATTAGAAAGGGGCGATAAAAATGATAGGGATAATAATTTTAATAGTATTTACTGTTGCAGGTATAATAACTGGTTTGAGTGTAGAGATACCATTTTCTTATTCAAATTATATAGCAATAGCTATACTTGCATGTCTTGATTCAGTTTTTGGTGCTTTTTCTGCTAATGTTGAAAAAAAATTTAGTATGTCAATATTTATATCTGGTTTTATAGGAAATGCATTGATTGCAATATTACTCGTTTTTATTGGTGAAAAATTAAATGTGGATATATTTTTAGCTGCTGTTATAGTATATAGTACAAGACTTTTAAATAATTTTTCAAGTATTAGAAGATATTTTTTAGAAAAGGTTGAAAAGAAGGCTAAATCAACTAAAATTAAGGAGAGTTAAGATAGAAAAATTTTCTATCTTTTTTTTTTTATTTATCTAGACATTAAAAGTTATATGTTATATAATATTTTGTAAGTGTGGAGGCGATAAAAGTTGCAAAGAATTCAATTAGAAGAAAATGAAGAAATTACTAGAAAAGAATACTTTAAAAGAAAAAAAATACAATCTAAAAAAATAAAAAAAAGAAGCAAACTTACTATTGTGATGCTTATTACTATTGTTATTCTTGTAACTTATATAGCAATACAAATATATGTGTATAATAGGAAAAATAATTTTTCTTATTTAGCAGATGAGAGCGTATTAAGCCAAGATATATATAATGTTTATTATGTAACTGAGGGATATACATATGATCCAAAATATTCATTAAATACTATATATTCTAATGGGTTTAATGATATAACATTACTCACAGATGCAGGATTTTCTGATATACAAGTATCAAAGGATAAAATTGTTGGTATTAGAGAAAAGAAATTGTTTTCATTTGAAAAAACAACAAGTGAAATAAAAAATATTTTAGATAAAGAAGTGTATAAATATACATTATATGGGGATGAATGTTATTTAATTTTAGAAGAAAATAAAAAACTCGCTAAATTTAATTTAACAAATCTAGAGTATGTTGAATTTACACCAGAAAATATATGTGAAATAGTGGTTGATGCAAAGAATATATTTATAGTAAAAGATGAAAAGACAAAAAAACAGTTATATAAGCTAGAAAAAGATGGAAATAATATAGTTAAGATGGCAAATGATGCAAACGTATCATATATTATTTGTGATGAGGAAAGACTATATTTTGTAAACAAGTCTGATGATAATAAAATATATTCTATAAATAAAGACGGTAGTGATTATAAAAAAGTAGCAGATATAAAATCTGTCACTGATACAGGTGTACTAAAAGATATTGATGGCTCTAAATATATGTATATAAATAATAGATGCCTATTTTATATAAATTCTGGTGATGAGAATTCTTTATGGAAGTATGATTTAGATACGGGCGAAAATGTAAAAGAAATATCTATGCAAGTTGAAATATTACAAAATGTTGGTAGCACAGTTTTTTATAAAATAAAAAATAGTGTGGGAGTTTATTTATATAATACAGAAACAAAATTTATGTCTGAAATTACCAAAAGAAAAGTAAAGGAATTTATTGTAGATACATATACTAAAGTTTTTATAGATAAGGAAAATAAATTTGTAAGAAATTATTACGGAGGAAACTAATGAAAAATAAAGGGTTTAGCTTAATAACTCTAAGTATCACTATTGCAGTTATAATAATACTTTCAACTATAACGATACTTGCTGTAAACTCAAGTGGTATTACTCAAAAAAGAGAAGAAATAGAATTCAAAAATAATATGAAAAACTATGACATAGAAATAAAATCTAATACTTTTTCCGAAATAAAAGATTTTTCAAATACTGCAATTTATAAAAAAGATGAGGTTGAAAAGTATTGTGTATCTTTGGCAAATAGTGATTATTTAACAGATGATTTTGAAACTACAATCGCTTATATTTACCAAGGTATTTTAACTTTAAGAGGAAAAAATATTACAAATACACAAAGAAAATGGGCAAGAGAGGCAAGGATAAAAATTGATGATGAAGGGATAATTCCTCAAAATAGAGTTATTAATATAATTGCTAGTACCAATGCTTGTACAAATCAAGGTGTAGTATTAAATTTTTATTATAATGGAGTGATGCCAGAAGGGTATCAAATACAGTATAAGGTTGGAAATAAAGAATGGATATATGGAAATACTGCTTTGATAAGTGAAAATAGCACAGTATATGCAAGACTTTATAATAGTATAACGCAAATAGAAGGAATTGCGGTTTCAAGTATTGATATTACTAATATTGATACTTTTCCACCAACTTCCCCAAGTATTAAGGTCTCTAGCATTATAAATGGAAAAGTTACTTATAAAGCGTATGGATCAACAGATGATGATGGAATAGAATGTACTTGTAGCAATACTAATGTTTGCGATGATTTAAATAGTTGTAAGAGTAATAGTGTAGGATATGAATATAGTAGCAATTCTTATACATGGTCGTCTACATTAAAAGAAGGTAAAGAATATACTATTGATACTAATAACGATGATGTTGTATATATGTATGCAAGGGCTGTTGATTGTGCGAATAATGTGTCAGATAGTTCTTATCTAAATTTATACAAAATTAAATATAATGTAAATGGAGGGAATGTAGCAAATAAACCAGACGATGATTATAAAATTCAAGGGGAAAATTATATAGTAGCTAATCAGATACAAGAAAAAACAGGATATACTTTTACTGGATGGAAAGATATAAAAGATAATTCTATATATAATAGTGGTGATAGTTTTGTAAATGATTATACCACAACGCTTACAGCTTGTTATACACCTGTGACAGTGGCAATTACTTTTATGAGAAATATAAGTACAAGTGATACTGAAAGTTTTACAAAAACATTTACTTATGGAAAAAATAATCAAAGTATGGGAAATGATAAAAATTGGACTAGAGCAGGTTATGACCTTGTTGGATGGTCTAGAGCAAGAAATGCAACAACACCATCATTTACAGTTAATAATGGAGTTGGAAGTGACTGGATTAATAAAAACAAAGGTGAGCTTACAATTTATGGCGTATGGCAAGAGGCTACATATACAGTAACACTAGACGGAAATGGTGGTATTCCACCAACAGCTAATACTGCAAAAGTTACATATAATGGAACTTATGGAACTTTCTTAGATAATGCTGCTACAAGAGTGGGTTATACTTTTGCTGGTTGGTATACAGATAAAACTGCAGGAACAAAGATAACTAGCAGTACAAAGGTTCAAATCACTTC
>CAKPJL010000016.1 GCA_934162655.1 uncultured Clostridia bacterium
AAGTAGTTCTCTCATATAAGAAATAAAACTTGATAAGTTAAAACTAACATTAAAATTTTTGTTTACATTAAAATTATTAATTGCTAACTGTATAATTTTAATATTCGTATCTGCCAAATTAGTATGTTTTAGTACCAAAGTATATGAAACAAAAATAACACTTGCAACTAACAATGACACCAAAACGCAAACCAGTAATTTGCTTATATTAATTCTTTCTATTTTAAATAAAAATTCTCTTTTTTCCTTTGATATATCCTCAATAGCTTTTCTTGGAAAAGTAATATGAGCATTATCTAAATTAGAACCTATAAAAAACATGAAAAAGCCAAGAATAACATATATTAATCCATTAACACCTAATAATATACTAGTTCCCATAAGAATGCCAAGTATTACAGAGTATATAACATACTTATTATTTTTTATTCCTTTTTGTTTTAATTCATCTATTATTATCTGCATAACATACAAAGACATTACTAAAATCATGCATATAATTTTAGATATATATAGTACATTTTTATCTATAACTATATCTATAAGTGATATAAACGCAAAGTATCCTATAACTGACAATATATCACTCTTAGATACATTAAATATCATTTTTTTTATAAATACCCCAGTTAAAAGCGATAATGCCACGCATATTACAGTACCGTAAATATCTATATTACTTCTAATTTGAAAAAGTGTAATAGTTGATATTATAGAGCCTATAAATATTAAGTAAATGTATCTAAATATCAAAGAATTTTTTCTTTTTACTTTTAATTTATATAATTTCTCTTTTATATAAACATACATTATAACAAGTATTGTTAAAACTATGACATATATCACTTTAAATAAATTTGGAATAGAAATGAAATTTTTAGGTAAACTTCCTTGAATTCCATTTACACTAATCATTATATCTTGGTATCCTAAAAATACCATAAAGGCAATAAAAATTACTACAATTGTGCTACGTGAAATTTTACTTAAATTCGTCATATAAATTACCTACTTAAAACTATTATTTGCTATATAATTCGTTCACATACGCAAGAGCATCATGAGTTCCTACATCATAACATTCACCTTTAAATGCATATGCATAAGTTGGCATTTTCTTATAAAGATATGCTACAAAATTACCTGGTGCATCATTTGAATTGCCCTCTTGTAAATATTCTTTAAATACTGGTAAAATCTCTTTTGGATAAATATATTCAGCATATACAGCATATTTACTTTTTGGTTCAGCTGGTTTTTCTTCAAAATTAAGTATTTTATTTTGATCATCTAAGAGTGCAACACCAACTCTTTTTAGTAAGTTAATATCTTCTTCTTCTCTAACACATACAGATGGTGCCTTTTTTGATTTATAAAAATCAACAAAGTCTCTTAGTTTAAATGTAAATAAATTGTCACCTGCTATTATTAAAACATCATCTTTAATGCCACATTTTTCAATTGTGAAATTTATATCACCAATTGCTCCAAGTCTATCGTCATTTGTATAAGTTCCGTCATTTATTACAGTTATCTTTTTTATATTATTCTTCTCACTTGCCCAAGATTCAAAATGAGGTGT
This sequence comes from uncultured Clostridia bacterium, assembly GCA_934162655.1. Taxonomy (GTDB): domain Bacteria; phylum Bacillota; class Clostridia; order TANB77; family CAG-465; genus CAG-465. Next base: position 1,583 of record CAKPJL010000016.1, read on the forward strand.
ATATTTAGCATTTGTAACTAAAAATATTTCATCTACCTCTTCTAATGAATTAACTTCATCTAATATATAATCAAGAAGTGGTCTCCCACCTATTTTAAGCAAAGCTTTTGGAAAATTTTCCGTTAAAGGAAATAATCTTGTCGCATATCCTGCACATAAAAAAATACATTTCATAAATATCTCTCCTCGTTTTAAAAGCATATATAAACATACACTTGTAGCATATTATATCATATAAAAAATCTATTTACAAGTAATTTGTAAAAAAATATAGAAAACAATATCGTAGCAATTAAATAAAAAAATAAGCTGATACCATAATAGATATCAGCTTTGCAACTAATTAATTATTAACTTCTAAATCACTCAATTTTTGTTCAAATTCAGAAATTCTTTGTTCTGTTTCATATTGTTCAATTCTATTTAAAGCATATAAATATTTTCTTTCTTGTGAAAGTAATGCTTGGTATTCATCATTCCAATCTTCATGATTTCTAAGTGAAGAATGAACATCATTTAATTTTTCTTCTAGTACCATTTTTACTGGTTCTACAAGTCCTTGTGCCTTATTATATTTAATACCATTATCAACCATATGAGTTATAACTTCTGCAAATAATCTTTCGCCTTGTGTATTAACTCCATCTTCAGTATTATCATGCAAAATATTAACAACTTTTTCTACTTCTGAAATTCCAGCTTTTTCAAATATAGAATCTACTCTTGAATCTATAAATTGTCCACCTTCTCCAAAAACTTCTTGACCTTTTATAAATAAATCAACATTATTTTGTATAATTCTTGCCTGTTCAATTGGAAGTTCTTCTGTTGCAATTTTTAATGCATGTCTATCATAATACTTTCTAAATGCCGAATTACACATTTCTTGTTCTTCTGCATAAGGTTTAAAGTATTGTGCGTATTCTCTTAAAACTTCATGTTGTGTTTTTTCTCCACTAACATTTTGTCTTAACTCATCTAAACTTTCTCCAAAATAAGCAGTAACTTTATTATCAATTCCATCTGGTTGATACTGTGCAAAAGTCATTTCAGAAGAAACTTGATTATTTTCCATTACTGGAACTTTAAGTTCATCTTGTACACTTGCTTCTTCTTGTACACCTTGATTTAACATTAATGTCTTATCTTGTTTTCCAAATATAGAAGCAAACGCATTCTTAACTACTCCTATATCTTCTAAAAACAACTTCCACTCATTTTTCCAAAATTCTAACATATATAAATACACCTCTTTAGTATAATAAACCTTTCTTATTATGCTTCTATTATACAAAAGCCTTCGAACAATTGCAATAACAATAATGTTTTATTTTTATTACATTTTTGTTACATTACGCTTATTAAGAGATGTATTAGTTATTTTGTTAATATTTATATTCAATTTGGTTTACAATAATTTGGCATTCTATTTTTTATAAACTATTAAATTTTTATATGGAAAATTTGCAAGTGATGCATATTCCCATATATATATGTTATTATACCCCAGTGAATTTAGTAATTGTATTGCCTTTTTACTTCTAGTACCAGTTGCACAATATACAATTATTTTTTGGTTTTTATCTACATTTTGAATTTTTATTGTCAATTCATCAAGTGAAATATTTGTAGAATTTATAATATGCATTACATCAAATTCTTCTTTACTTCTAACATCTATAATCAATGCCTCTTTTTTTTCAATCATTTCTTTTGCCCTATCAAAAGGAATTAGAGTATATATCATTTGTCTATAACCTCTTAGTCCATAGAACCCATTTTTTCTAAAAAAATTAAACATAAATCATACCACCTTTATATAGTATAATTTATGTTTATTCAAGATTTATTATTCTTTTTTATAGACAAATATTCTTGCAAGTATCAATTTTATAATTTCAAGTACAATTACAGATAATACACATATTACTGCAATTAAGATATATAAATTAACTGGAAGTGCAACTATTTTTAATAAATTTGCAAGTGCTGGGGTAAAAATTACTATTGCTTGAACAAGTAATGTACCAAATATACAAAACACCATAGCTTTATTAGTAAATAACCCTATTTTAAGTATAGACTTTTTATCCGAACGACATACACTAGAAAATAAAATTTCTAATGTTGAAAGCGTTATAAATACACAAGAAGTTGCCATTTCATAAGAATAATTTTTATTTACAATATAATACATTAAAAATACAATGCTTACTTTAAAGATACCAGGTACTATAATTCTTAAAGCCATAAATGGATTTAAAAGTTTTTCTTTTGAAGATCTTGGCTTTCTTCTCATTATGTCTTTTTCCTCTTTTTCAAATCCTAGTGCTATCGCAGGGACAGTATCTGTCACTAAATTTATCCAAAGAATTTGGATTGGAAGCAAGAAAGTCTGATTAAATAATGTAGCAATAAAAACAATTAAAACTTCTGCAAGATTTGATGCTAAAAGATATGCAATAGCATTTTGAATATTATTATAAATTCTTCTTCCCTCTTTAACTGCAAGAACAATTGTTGCAAAGTTGTCGTCTGCCAAAACCATACTAGATACATTTTTTGAAACTTCTGTACCTGTAATTCCCATTCCAACACCAATATCTGCTCCCTTAAGTGCTGGTGCATCATTTACTCCATCACCTGTCATTGCAACAACTTTTCCATGCTTTTTCCATGCTTTGACTATTCTAATTTTATTTTCAGGAGACACTCTTGCATAAACTCTATATTTTAAAACATTTTTTTCAAATTCTTCATCAGACATGCTATCTAGTTCTATACCTGTAATTGCCTCATCTTTATTAATTAATATTCCTAGTTCTTTTGCAATAGCACAAGCTGTATCTATATTATCACCAGTTATCATAACAGGAATCATGCCAGCATTAAAACATCTTTCGACAGCCTTTTTTGCTTCTTTTCTTGGTGCATCTATCATTCCTACAAGTCCTATAAATATCAAATCCTCTTCTTCCATTTTTTCGTCCTTTTTTATAGGCTTATATGCAAATGCAAGCACTCTTAGTGCCTCTTTTGCCATATCTACATTGCTTTTTAGAATGAATTCTTTATCAGTTTGATTTATATCATGGACCTTTCCATTATTAAGTATTTTTGTACACTTTCTTATAATAGTTTCAGGTGCTCCTTTAACATACATTATTTTTTGTGAATTGATATCATTTAGTGTTGACATCATTTTTCTCTTGGAATCAAACGGAATTTCGTCAATTCTTATGTATGCTTCATCATGACCTTCTTTGGTATGCCCCAACAAATCGCAAAATTCAATTAATGCTGTTTCTGTTGGATCTCCTATCATTACCTTATTACCATTACTTTCACCATATTTAGTATCATTGCATAATGTTAACGCTTTGCTAAATTGACTTAAATCCTCACTCTTATTCTTAGTTAAAATATTCAAATTTTCCATTTCATCACTTTTAGTGATATCTATTATTCTTCCTAAAAGTAAAAGCTTTCTTACTGTCATTTTATTTTGAGTAAGTGTTCCTGTTTTATCAGTACATATAACCTCGGTAGCACCTAATGCTTCAACTGCTGATAGTTTCCTTACAATAGCTTTTTCTTTTGCCATTTTCTGGACTCCTATTGCAAGTGTAATTGTTATTACAGCTGACAGCCCCTCTGGAATTGCAGCAACTGCAAGTGATATAGCAAGCATAAACACATCAATTATCTGATTTCCTTGTAAATAGCCAATAATAAACATTATTATTGCTACTACTATTACCACTATGCTTAAAACCTTACTAAGCTCATTCATCTTTTTTTGTAATGGTGTAATCTCATTTTTTTGTGTACTTATTGCCTCTGCTATCTTTCCAAGTACAGTATTCATACCAGTTGCTGTAACCATTCCTTCTGCCCTACCATATACTACACTGCTTCCAGCATAAGCCATATTTTTCCTATCTGCAATGGATAAATCACTAACATATTTTTTAGAGGCATTTTTTTCTACGCTTAAAGATTCACCAGTAAGGGCTGATTCCTCTATTTTAAGACTATGAACCTCTATTAATCTTAAATCTGCTGGGACATAGTCACCTGCTTCAAGTAGCACTATATCACCAGGAACAAGTTCCTCATTTTTTACACTTACAATCTTTCCATTTCTTTTTGCTTTTATATATGGAAGAGACATACTTTTTAGTGCTTCTATTGCTTTTTCAGCTTTGCTTTCTTGTATTACTCCAAGTATTGCATTTAATATTACAACAAAAAATATTATAATGCTATCTGTAAAACTTTCATTTGTTCTTACAGCAACTATGCCTGATATTATTGCAGATATTAGAAGTATAATTAACATTACATCTCTAAATTGTTCTAAAAATTTTACAAATACACTCTTTTTTCTTTTTTCTTTAAGTTTATTTAGCCCATATTTTCTTAGCCTTTTATTTGCTTCTTCTTCATCAATGCCATTTTCACTAGAATTCAAGCATTTTAAACATTCTTCCCTGCTTAATTTGTAAAACTCATCCACTATATTATTCCCCCAAAACGTAGCTTATTATTTTTGTACTATCTCGTCACTTCTTTTTAACTTCTTTACTATACATACTGCAAGTATACCAAAAGAAGCCATTAAGTAAATTATGCTTACAAATGATGAAACATAAGGTATTTTAGTTAAAATTTGTAACACTACAAATACTATAAATGAAGCTAAAACTGTATACCAAACTGTTTTTTGACTTAAATACTTCTTGTATATATATGTCATTATTAAAGCTCCTACAATAAATATAGCAAGAATAGCAGAAATTATGATAATTCCAAAATAAATAATCAAAATAGGTAATGCAATCATATATAGTCCGCCAATTAAAAGTAATAAGCAAACCATAAAAATAATTGGTGCTACTAAAATTCCAACTGTTCCAAACATAACTACATTTGTTTTATATGTTTTTATTTTCTCAAAAGATTTATTAAGTATTTCTCCTTTTTTAATCTTTAAAAATAAGAAATATAAAAGTGCATATACTATTCCAACAAACACAATATTTTTAATTTCATCTTTTGCATCTACTTCAACTTTTGAAATTATTTTGTTTATAACCTCAGGATATTTTTCCTTTATCCCTTCAATTATTTCATATGATTGTATATAAAGCTTTCCTTTTACTAAATCTTCGCTTTCTATTTGCATATTATCTGTTTGAACTCTTAAATCTTTTTGTATTATTCCTGAAACCTTAACATTTGAGCAAGTAGCTATAACACTTCCATTAATATTACCATCAACATTTAGATTAGTTGTAAAACATATTATATCACCATCTATTATAGCATTTTTTGTAATTGTTATTTCAGATGTTGAAAATAATATCAAGTCAGATGTAATATGCGAATCAATTACAATTGCAGCTGTTGAAAACATAACACTATTTTTGACATCTGCATTTACTCTTATAGAATCTGTTGCAAATATAGCAGACATTTTTTTAACATCACTATTTATATCTATTGTTTTACTAGAGAAAAAGGCCCCAATGTTTTCAACTTGCTTATCTATTATCATACTACCACTTGAAAATCTCATAAATGGTAAATAAATATCATTTTCATCTTGTGAAATAAAGTAAGATGTAGATGAACTACCGTATATATCTAACATTTCTTCTGACGCATAACTCATATTAAAAAAAGTTGCAATAGCTAGAATAAATACCAATATTCCTAAAATTTTAATTTTTTTCATAAAAATACCTCCATAAATTATTATGTATTTTATACCAATAAACAAAAAAAATCAACAAAAAAAATAAAACTTACAAAATATGCAAGTTTTATACATTTAATTTATCTCAAGTGCTAAATTAAGACTTTTTCCGATTATAGATGATGTTATATCAATTAACTCATCAACCTCTTTTGGAGTTAAAATATAAGATGAACTGTCAAGTAAATTAGCTACCATTTCATATCTACTTTCATTATTTAAAAATTTAATAAATTTTTCAACTTCTTCCTCATCTATGTTTTCTAATTCATCTACTTCATTTTTTGTTTTCTCTATCATCTTATCAATTGCTTCGTTTGTTAAAGTTACAAAATCAACCACTGTTGGCACTCCAAGAGCTATAACTGGAACATTTAGAGTTTCTATATTTAGTCCTTCCCTTTTGTTTTTTACACCTGCTCCTGGAGTAATACCAGTGTTAGATAGCTGAATTGTATTTCCTATTCTTTGCATACTAGAAGAGGCCAGACTATCTATTGCAATAACTAAATCAGGCTTTATCTTTTCAACAACTGATTTTACTATTTCAGATGTTTCTATTCCAGTAGTTCCAAGCACACCCGGAAGTATAGCAGATACTTCTCTTGTGTTTTTATCGATCAAATCTTTTGTTAGATTAATAAAATGTCTTGTTATATTTATATTTTTTACTACCTTTGGTCCTAATGCATCTGGTGTTATATACTCATTTCCAAGTCCTACTATTAATATAGATGCATTATTTTTATTTATTGAATTTACCAATTCTTTTATTTCATCTCCGACACATTTTACTAAAACATTTTCTTGATCATCATCTAAATACTTTATATCTTTTGTTTCAACTGTAATATAACTTCCTATCTTTTTTTGAAGAGCTTCTTCTCCATTTTTATTCAATACATTAACTCTTGTAATAGTCACTAAATCATTATTTTTTTGTAATACTTCTATTCCATCAAGACTTGATAAATTATTTACTTTTTTATATTCATCTACTCTTTCGTCTGCCATGTCAGTTCTAAAATTTACCAATTTCATAAAAAAACACCTCAAAAATATTTTGAGATGTTTTTTAATTTATATACTCTACAAAACTAACTATTATAAAATTCAGTTTCAGATGTAAGATTAATTCCTAAACTGTTAAATAATTCTAAATCATTTCTTGATACCATGTATGTCGAATGTGCCTCGCACCCTCTTAATTTATCCAAATTTTTTAGTGCTTTTTCCACAATTGGATTTGTAACAGAACAAATACTAAGTGCTATTAACACTTCATCTAGTTCTAGTGTCTTTTCAATTTTTTTTAGTCTGTTTTCTTTTAAATTGATTATAGGCTCTAATACCGATGGTGAAAGTAAGTATACTTCATCTGGAATTTTAGTTAACACTTTAATAGCATTTATCACTGCACTACTTATAGGACTTAAAATTTCTGTTTTTCTTCCTGTAATAATATTTCCATTTTGAAGTTGTATTGCAACAGCATGACATTTACTTTCGTCTTTTTTATCTAGTGCTGCTCTTACTACTTTTCTGTCATCTTCTGAAATTGAAAGCTCATTCATCAGAAGTTTTATTCTCTCACATATTTCAAGACTTCCATTACCTAACTTTAAATCATTTTGAGCTCTATAATATCTTCTTATTATTTCATTTTTAGCTGCAAGTCTTACTGCATCGTCATCTTCAATACATTTGCCTATTACATTAACTCCCATATCAGTTGGAGAATAATATATATCCTCACCTACAATTTTATATAAAATATTTTTTAAAACTGGAAATACTTCTAAATCTCTATTATAGTTTACAGCAGGAATTTTATATTTTTCTAAATGAAAATAGTCAATCATATTTTTATCATTTAAATCTGCTGTTGCTGCCTCATATGCTATATTTACTGGATGTTTTAGTGGCAAGTCCCATACAGGGAAAGTTTCAAATTTTGCATATCCTGCTTTTACTCCTCTTTTATATTCATGATAAAGTTGAGAAAGACAAGTTGCAAGTTTTCCACTACAAGGGCCTGGTGCACTAACAACTACTAATGGTTTTGTAGTCGTTATATATGGATTTGCACCATATCCTTCCTCACTTACAATTGTGTCAACATCTGTTGGATAACCTTTTGTGAATTTATGAAGATAAGTCTCTACATTATATGATTTTAATTTATTCTTAAATTTTTCAATTCCTTCTTGACCAGAATATAATGTTATAACTACACTATTTACAGTAAGTCCTATGTTTCTTAAATATTTAATAAGTCTTATAACTTCTAAATCATAAGATATACCATGATCTGCTCTTATTTTACTTTTTGCAATATCATTTGCATTTATACAAAAGATAACCTCTGCTTGATCTTTTAGTTCTTTTAACATTTTAATCTTTATATCAGGTTCAAATCCTGGCAATACACGCATTGCATGGTAGTCATCAACCAACTTTCCACCAAATTCAAGATATAGCTTGTTATCAAACATTTTAATTCTTTTTCGAATTTTTTCACTTTGTAATTTGATATACTTTTCACTATTAAAACTTTTTTCCATAATATAATCAACCTTCCTAAGAAATCTTTTTTTCATTCTATAACAGCTTAATATTTTTTTCAACACTTTAAAACAAAATATTACAAAAAATTGTTGAGATATAAAAAAAGAGAATGACCTAAAATGTCATTCTCTTTTAATTTAAATCAATATGCTTTATCCTTAAATCTAAGTAATGCTCACAATTAAAGCTATTAGAGATAATACATACATCATACCATTTCGAGCAATTGCATCCATGTTTTTTAAAATTCCGCCATAAATCATTTTAACGGTATAGTACAGTAACAATGTAGTAAAACTGCAACATAAAAATACAGAACTATATACACCCGAAAATTTAAATAATGATATTATAGCCGCACCGGTGAATGCTGTAGTCATACCATTAAGTATCCAACATATCGAATTTACAGCCTTAATAACTTTTTTTTCGTCATTCATAGAAATTCCTCCAAATTCTTTTATTGTTGCTTTTCTTATCATATATGTCAAACCAAAAAGTAAGAAGATATCTTCTTTACTAATTAGTGAAGAAAAAAATATTTAAACTGTATACATTATACACTATTTCACACAAATATTCAAGTATTATAACTAATTATTTTAAAATGATTAGAGCCACTATTTCTAGCGGCTCTTTAAATAATGGCTTGAGTATTTTTATGACATTTTTTCTCTGTTAATTTTACTAGTCTTTTTTCTTACTATCTGTACATAAGCACTGACCAAATGTCATAATCTGATATACCGCAAAGAAATCTATGCCAAAAATCTTAGTGGCTCCCCAAGTTGCAAATAGTATAACTGCCAATGTACCAAATATAGTTAAAAACATGAGAAAAGATAATCTACTCTCCTCTGCTGTACTATCAGTAATAACTCCTGCAATTACTAAAAATACAATAAATCCCAAAATAATAATTATGCTACCACCCAGATGGATGTAAATAAATGCCATTCCCTGTTCGGTCCAACCTAACACATCAGACACTAAAAAGCTTAAACCAAAGCAAATAAACCATAAAGCAAATTTTTTTAACATAATTATTTCCTCCACTTTCTTTTATTGTTGTTTTTTATCATATATGTCAAGCCAAAAAGTAAGAGAATACATTCCTTACTAATTAGTAAATACAGGAATAGATATATTTATTTTATTTATATAATATGAAAATTTATATAAAATAGTAACACTTTTATAATAAAATATTTATTTTACCTTGCATTTTTTACCAAATTACTTTTAATCTTTTATTTTATCTAACCTGATACAGATACAACCCTAAATACATGTAAACATAAATTAAATCCATAAATTTCAACGAAAAAAAAATGTTCTTATAGAACACTAATTCCATAAAAACATCCATACTGGTGCGGGTAAAAGGACTTGAACCTTCACGCCTCTCGGCACCGGATTCTAAGTCCGGCGCGTCTGCCATTTCGCCATACCCGCTAACACGTATATTATGATAACATATTTTTTTGTACGTGTCAATATTTTTTTATAAACTTTTTTATATTCCGTAAATATATGTTGCTTCTAAATCAGCTTCAAATAGTATTAGAGCAAGTGGATACTTTTTATATGCACTTCCAATTGTACTGTATTGTTCTTTTGGTTCAGTAAAGCCCATATGCCAACGAATAGCATACTTTTCTTCATTTGTTAATTTCATAAATTCAGTTATCATCATAACAGATTTTTCACCATGTCCATATGGTATTGTATCATCCACTGTATAATATGGGACTTTTTCCCAATCTCCATGAGCATTTTTAGCATTTCTATAATCCACCTTATAAAAATTACACTTGCATATATCATGTAACAAAGCAACTATTTTTATTGTATCTTCGTTGACATCTATATCTATTACACCGCTTTTTAATTTTTTATCCAAAATTTCGTATACTTTTAAGCTATGCTCTGCTAGTCCTCCTTCATAATCTCCATGAAATCTAGTGCTTGCTGGTGCAGTAAAAAAATCAGACTTTTCTAAAAAAGATATCACATCCTCTATTCCATCTCTATTTGTAGATCTTAATAATTCTAATATTTTATCTTTCATAACCTTCCTCCAAACTTTTTTTAAAATATACCACAATTTAATATGTTAAGCAAGATTTTATTCTTATTTTGTATTATTTTGTCGTAATATTTTAGACATTTGATATCATAGTTTGAAATCATGTGAGTATTATGTTATAAGGTGATTTTAATTGGAAGAAAAAATATTTATAAAAGATTACATTTTGCCACTAGATAATTTATATAAATACATAAGCCTAATACTTACTTCAAGTAAAAATTCTGATGTAGGTAAAAATAAAGTTATAAAAAAAGAAATAATTGGATACACAAATTTTGGCTACCCTATTTATTCTATACAAATAGGGCAAGGGAAAAATGATGTTATTTTAATGGGAGGAACACATGGATGCGAAATTGCAACTGTTTACTTCATGCTTGAATTCATGGTAACACTTATAAAGGATAATTCTATTGCACAAGAAATTTTTGAAAATTATACATTTCACATAATTCCAGTTTTAAACCCTGAAGGATATAAAATTTCTTCATCCATTGTTTATCAAAATTTTAAAAATAGTACAGTTAATCAACTAGAAGAAATATCAAAAATGTATGTAAGAGCATATTTACAAGATGATCAAAATTCCATTGGACATGTAACAAATAATAAACTATATAAAAAAATTATTCCATCATCTATTAACTTTATAGATAATATTAACTTAAGAAAATCAGTAGCAGATATTTTGCACAGTTGTAATCTAAAAGATGATTTACTACTTATTTGGTCATCAAACGGAGTTGGAATAGACCCTAATGCAAATTCTATTCATAAATTCGATATATTACAAAAATATAGAAGAACTCACAAGTACGGTAATTTAAGATATAATGATATACCTGCCAATAGACCAAGTCCTATTGGATTTTATGGATATGAACCATTAGACAACAAATGTCCTGAAACAAGAGCAATATTTAATTATGTAACAAATCTTTATCATAATAATTTAAATAAGAAAAGTGATAGAAAGCTTATATCAATTTTTTCTTATCATTCTACCGGTGGCGAATTATACTCTATTCCTAGCAAAAATGCTAAAGAAAGTCAAATATTGTATCATAAAGAACTAAGCAACATATATAGGAGCTATACAGATTATTATATAGTTGAAGATAAGTTAAAATATGGATTTATGGATTATTTTAGAGATTATCTAGAAGGTGTATTCTCACTTACCGTTGAACTTTCAAAAGTAAGTGGAAATCCTCTATCTTGTTTTACAAATATAGAAAATTTTAATAAAGAAATAATTAATAATAAAAAAGCTATATTTAAAACATTAGAAAAGATTAACAATTTAAATTATAATAGCTAAAGTATTGTATTTTCAATAGATTTATGATATAATTATTATGTAAAATTATTAAAAACTTTTGATGAATTATCAAAAAGTAGGAGGAAAAAATATGAGCATAGGTTCAGACATAATTAAAATGTATCACAAGTATTCAGAAGTATACAATAAAAGACGTGAAGAGCAATTACCAAAACGGATAAATGCTGTTAAAGAGCTGGTAACAGAATTAATAAATAACGGTAGTATGCCATGCGATATTAAAACTATTGCATATGAAATTGATTCTGACTTTTCCAAAAAAATGAAATCTGAGTTAATTTTTGACTTAGAAGTATCATCATATGTTGAAGTAGAAATAAACAAATCATGTGCAGAAGGATTTAAAATTATAAGAACTATAACTGATAATAAGATCAAATACTACCTTGTTCTTAACCTAAATTAAAATATATAGTGTGTCTAAAAATAAGGCACACTATTTTTCTTTTTTTATTAATTTAAATTGACAAACAAAAGTTCTTATTATATAATTTAATTATTATTTTGAAAAGAGGTTTTTATATGGACATAACATTAATATTATTAATTATAACTATTGCACTTCTGATAATAACTATTGTTTTACTTATTTCAAAAAAGAGCACTGATAGTTCAAAAGTTTTATCAGATGAACTTTTAAAAACGCGTCAAGAACTTGCTACTTCCCTTATGCAAACTAGGCAAGAAATTTCTAATAAACTAACAGAAAATTCAAATACTCAACAGCTTCAACTAACAAACCTTACAAGCCTAAATGAGACTAAGCTTGAGAATAATAGAAAAAATATGGAAGATAAACTAGAAAATATAAGAAAGACAGTTGAATTAAGTTTAAATTCTATTCAAAAGGACAATAATGAAAAATTAGAAAAAATGCGTATAACAGTGGATGAAAAACTTCAAGGAACTCTTGAAAAACGTCTTGGTGAATCATTTAAGATTGTAAATGATAGACTTGAATCTGTTTACAAAGGACTTGGTGAAATGCAAAACCTTGCACAAGGTGTTGGTGATTTAAAAAAAGTATTTACTAATGTAAAATCACGCGGATACTGGGGTGAAGTCCAACTGTCTAGCATCTTAGATCAATTTTTAACAAATGAACAATATTCATGTAACGTAAAAACAAGACCGAATTCAAATGATTTAGTTGAGTTTGCAATTAAACTCCCTGGAAAAAATGATAATGAATTTGTCTGGTTACCTGTTGATTCAAAATTTCCAATTGAAGACTACACAAGACTTGTAGATGCAGAAGAAAATTCAGATTTAGAATTAATTTCTAACTATAAAAAACAACTTGAGACTTCAATAAAACTCTTTGCAAAGGATATACATGATAAATATATTGAATCTCCCTATACTACTGATTTTGCCATAATGTTTTTACCTACTGAAAGTCTTTATTGTGAAGTATTAAAAAATACTAGTCTATGTGAATGTTTATCTCAAAAATATAGAGTGGTTGTATCTGGGCCTACTACATTTGTAGCACTACTAAACAGCCTTCAAATGGGCTTTAAAACACTTGCCATTGAAAAGCGTACAAGTGAAGTATGGCAATTACTTGGCATGGTCAAATCTGAATTTACAAAATTTGGAGATATACTTGATAAAACAAATAAAAAGTTATTAGAAATTTCAAATACAATGGAACTTGCTTCAAAAAAATCTAGAACAATTGAAAGAAAATTAAAAAAAGTAGAAGCACTTCCACTTTCAGATGAGAGCAATTTTTATGAATTTGATAGTAATTTTACTGGTAGTATAGACTCATCTACTACGCAAAATGAAGATAATTATTAATAAAAAAGTCCCAAAAATAAACTTGGGATTTTTTTTAGTATTATATTTTGATTTTAGGTATAGACTTTTTCTACAAAATATGCTACAATTTGGTTTGGTATCTATATACCGTTAAAGGAGTGATTTATTTTGAAGAAAATAAAAGCAGTTATCCTTGCCGCTGGCAAAGGAACAAGAATGAAATCAGATTTACACAAAGTTTTACATAAGATTTATGATAGATGTATAATAGATTATGTATGTGACGCATGTGAAGATGCAGATGCATCTGAAATTTATATTATTACAGGATATAAAAAAGAACAAGTAGAAGCACATGTTTCTGCTACTAGAAATAATGTAAAATTTTGTTTTCAAGAAAATCAGTTAGGAACTGGTCATGCAGTTATGCAAGCAGAGAAATATATTGAAGACGATGACTTAGTTGTAGTAATTAATGGAGATCAACCACTTATATCTTCTCAAACTATAAAATCATTAGTATCTTTCTGTGACCAAGGAAATTATGGCGGAGCTGTTCTTTCAGGAATAGTTGACGAACCAGGATCACTTGGAAGAGTTATTAGAGATAACAATGGAAATTTAAGTAAAATTGTAGAGAAAAAAGATTGTGATGAATTAGAAGAAAAAGTTAAAGAAGTAAATATCGGTGTTTATTGTTTTAATGGTAAACTTTTAAAATCATCTTTTTCAAAATTAGATGATAACAATGCACAAGGTGAATATTATATAACTGATATTCCTGCCCACATAAAAAAAGCAGGTTATAATTTTGGTGTTTATACTATGCCAGATATGTCAGAGTTCCAAGGTGTCAATTCAAGAGAAGAACTTTCACTTGCTACACAAACTTTACTTGATAAAACAAGAAAGTTACATATGGAAAATGGTGTAACCCTAATTGATCCATCAAATACTTATATTAGTATAGATGCAATTATCGGAAGGGATACTGTAATTTATCCTGGAACAAATATTCAAGGAAACACTGTAATTGGGGAAAATTGCGTTATAGGGCCTAACTCTACAATTATTTCTTCAAATATCGGAGATTATACAACAGTTGAATCAAGTAAAATAATTGAATCTACTATATCTTCAAATTGTACAATTGGACCATTCGCACACATTAGACCAAAATCAAATATCGGTCCTAAATGTAAAGTTGGAAGCTTTGCTGAAACAAAAAATGTAAATGTTGGTAGTGGTACAAAAATACCTCACCTTATTTATACAGGAGATGCAGATATCGGAAATAATGTAGAAATAGCATGTGGTGTTATAACTGCTAATATGAATACAAAGTGGGAAAAGAACAGAACTACAATTAAAGATGGAGCTTTTATAGGATGTAATTCTGCTTTGCTTGCCCCTGTTACAATAGAAGAAAATGCAATTGTTGCTGCAGGTTCTGTAATAAATGAATCTGTTCCAAAAGACTCACTTGCTATTGCCCGTGCAAAACAAATCACAAAAGAAGGATACTTAAAAAAATAATATTTAATTTTATGAGGGAGTTCTACTTCCCTCTTTTTTATTTCATTTTTATTACATTTATGTCATTTTTTATTTTTTTATGTATTCTTTATTGAATATTTTTCACATTTAATATAAAATTACTAAGAGTTGATATATAAAAACGGAGGATAAATTTTATGGACTATTTAGCAAGTTTTAAAGAAAAATGTGGTGTTGATGATAAATTTTGTGGTAATGTTAAAAATCTTGTTGAAAAGCTTATTGATTTTGGATATATAAATAAATTACATGCAAAAATCTTATATAAAAAGCTTTATGAAAATGTAGATTTAGTAATATTTGGAAAAGATAGTAACTTAGATTACAAGTCAGGTTATTTTGATGCAGTAAGAAAAGAATTATATATAAAAGATATGGATAACATTGAGTCTTTTTATCTAAGGCTTTTATATGTATTTACTACGACTAAAATAGGTGACACTTCTTATAATGTTGGATATTCAAAAGCGTTCATTGCAAATGATAGTTATAAGATTAAATACTCCAATTTTAGTATAAATAGAGCTGTAATATCTAATTTAGTTTGTAGACTTTTGTATACTGTACCTACTGCACTAACTATTGATCCTACATATAGAACATATGAAAATACTTTTCTTGGTAATAAAATATGTGCTGATAATGATATTTACTTCTTAGAGGGAAGGCTTCTAACTGAACTTTGTTTTGTTCTAAATTCTAATGAAGAAGACTTATATACTAATTTATTTAATGTAAATCCCGAAAAATTTTTGGAGAAATTCTTAAAAAAGAATAAATTTAAAAATTATAATGAAACCCTAACTCTTTTAGATGAAATAAGTAGGCTAAACTCTAACTATAATAAACTATGCTTTTTAAATAAAATGCTAGATGATAATTATATTAACATTAGAAAAAATATACTAGATAAAAAGAAGGTAAAAATATATAAAAATGAGGAAATAAAAATAAAAGTTGCAATAAAGTCTTGCCTATTAAAATTAGATGACAAACAAGAAGATGACGAAGAAGGGGTACTTGACAACTCTAATATTGAAGCAAGTCTTTCTGAAAAGATAACTAATTTTGAAAATAGCATTTTAGAAAAAACTTCTTCATTCCAATCAATGCTCGTTAAAATATTAATAAACACAAAGAAAGTATATAAAGACATAGATTATGGTGTTAAATTAAAAAGACTGCAGTCAATTCTTATTACTGAAAATGATGAACTAAATGAAGAACTTCTTTCATTAATAAGAAATAAACTATTAAACACTTATGAATCAGATGCTTCTAATCTAATAGAAAAAATAAAGTATAGTTTAGCCAGTCACACACTAAATAAAGAAAAATTTATTAAATCATATAAAGATTTGAGTTTTAGAAGATTAAATAATGTAAAAATAGACTCTAATTCAAGTTTAGTAGCATTTGAGCTTGAACACACTTTTGTGCAATTAGTGTTAATTTCTAATATTAATCTACATATTAGAAATCTGCATAATAATACCCATGACCTACCTCTTACTAATCTAGGTTATCTATTTAATAATGTTACAAATTCAGTAAGTACAGAAAGAGTTGAAAAGTTATACACATTAATTAAAGACCAAATAAAAGATGTGAACCCTCTTTTAAAAATTTCTGATGTTTATTTAAGTGAACTTGATAATTCTACACTAGTAGTTGTACCTTTTGAGAATGAATATAAAATATTTGAAGTGGAAAATGTATACACTAAAAACCAAGATATGAAATTAAAACAGATTCAATTAACAGAAAGTTTTGATATTTTTTCTGATCCTTCAAAAATGCCAGCAATTTATGCAGATAATAAAAAAAATGTTTTTAAAAGATTAGTTAGTCTATTTACAATCACATTTTGGTGCTAAGAAGTGCTTTTTATAGTGCTTCTTTATTTTTATATAAATTGACTTATTTAATCAAATTTGCTATAATTTCATATAAATATGTGGAGGTGATTTATTATAATTTATCCAAGCTTTATAAAAAAAGGCCAGACAATAGGTATAACTGCACCGTCTAACGGAATAAGTAAAGAAATTGATATCAAAAGATTAAATCTTGCAATTAAGAGATTTAATGATCTAGGGTATAATATATATGAAACTAAAAATGTAAGGACCTCATATTTCGGTCAAAGTTCTGATGAAAAATCACAAGCAGAAGAAGTGAATAAATTATTTGAAAATAAAGAAATATCTTCTATTTTTTGTGTAAGCGGAGGGGACTTTATGTGCAAAATCATGCCATACATTGATTTTGACATTATAAGCAATAATCCAAAATGGTTTTTGGGGTACTCAGATCCCACATGGCTAACATATGTAATAACAACAAAACTTGATATTGCAACTATGTACTCAAATAACTTTAAATCGTTTAGTATGAATCCGCTTCACACTTCTCTAAAAAATAATATTAAACTTTTAAAAGGAGTTATGGTTAAACAAACTAGCTTTGAAAGATATGAAAGTTCTAGAGTAAACTATGCTTCAGGTGATGAGGGTTATATTCTTGATAAGAAAGTAAAATATAAAGAGATAACTAATAAAGATAATGTTAATATTAAAGGAAGAATAATTGGAGGTTGCCTTGATATAATATCAGAAATATTTGGTACAAAGTATGATTACACAAAAGATTTTATTACAAGATACAAAGATGACGGAATTATATGGTATTTTGATAACTGTGAATTTACATGTGAACAAGTAATTAGAACACTTTATAGGTTTAAAGACAATGGTTATTTTAAAAATACAAATGGCATAATTTTTGGAAGGAGTCTAACTGTAACAAGTATATATGACTTTTCATTTGAAAGTGCTGTAAAAAGTGTACTATGTGATTTAAAAATACCTATTATTCTTGATGTTGACATAGGACACATTCCACCACGCTTTACAATAATTAATGGAAGTATTGCAGAATTTAGCCTACAAAATGGAAAAGGTAGCATATCTTATGAACTAAAATAATAAAACTTAAAGGAAGTAATATTTATTTGTGAATAAAAGATTTTATTATATAAATTAGGCTAAAACTACGAAAAATAAATAAAAACAGAGATACAGAGGAAAGCTCCTTTTGTATCTCTTGAAAATATTATGGAGCTGAAAGTCAGATTTGAACTGACGACCTTTGGTTTACGATACCACTGCTCTACCAGCTGAGCTATTCCAGCAATCCATTTCATTATACCACATTTACGATTAATATTTCAACTATTTTATTACTCCACATGCAATTCTCATGCCAGAATTTCCCGCTGGATCTGTTTTTAAATCATCCTCTAATTCATGAATTATCACAGTTTTATTTATAATATGATTTATATTAAATCTATTAGTATAAAATTGCATATACGCATATCCATCATTTGAATAAATCATTGGTAAATCTCCACTATGATTTGGATGCTTATTATTTTCTAAATCAAAATGTGAAAGTGCACTTGAAAATGCTTCTCCATTATTTTGTACACACTCTCCTCCACTATGTATGTGAAATCCAAAGAAATTATTTTTTTCTTTATTCGGTAATCCACTTATCTCAAGTACGACTAGTGTACCACTAGGTTTTTCAATAAATTTAACCATTCCTTTTATACTACTATTTTCTTTATTTCCCTTTATATATGCCACTAAATATTTTTCTCCTCTACTTAAATTTGTACTTTTAAATCTATTTTTTATAATAAATACCACCTCTAATAATTATTATGCAACAACATTAGAAATTATTAGACATTACTTTTAATTTTATTTTGAGTAAATACTATTGAAAAATTTATATATTTACTATAAAATAATAAAAAATAAGGAGGATTTATATGAAAAAAAATTTAGTTATTATTTTAATTATTATTTTAGCACTTATATTAATAGCAGGAGGCATATTTATACTTGTATCAAGAAATAACCAAGTTAGCAATAAGAATTTGAGATTAGAAACAGAGGGTGATATAAAGAGTATGATAAAAACAATATATTCAACTTCTAACACTACTCTACCTTCACTAGAAACCATGAAAATAGATATGAGTGATAATAACACAGTATCCTCATACACTTCACTTAAAGATAATTCAGATGTAGAAATGGTTATTGTATCTGAGCCTTTAATGAGTTCACAAGCTTACAGCCTTGTGGTAATCAAACTAAAAAATGGTGCAAATATTGATTCTATAAAAAATCAAATATATGAAAACATTAATATGAGAAAATGGATTTGTGTTTCTGCTGAAAAATTATATATAACAAACTATGACAATGTAATATTTTATGTTATGTCTGATGAAGAATCTGCAAAATCTATATACAATTCATTTAAAGACTACGTCGGAAATAATAACGGAAAAGAATTAGAAAAATCAGAAGACGCAAATTATGAATTACCCGGTGAAATTCTCGTACAATAATTATAAACTCCCTCATGGGAGTTTTATTTGAAAGGATAAAAAGCTATGGTATTTACAAGTATAAGTTTTTTATATTATTTTTTACCAATATTTTTAATTACATATCTTATAGTTCCTAAAAAAATTAAAAATTTGGTTCTTTTAATATTTTCAATATTTTTTTATTTTTATGTAGAACCAAAATATATTTTGTTAATAATTTTAGAGATTATTGTATCCTACTTTTTGTCACTATTAATTGGTAAAAATAGAAAAAAATCAATATTAGTTTTTGCTATATTATTCCATGTATTAATACTTTGCTTATTTAAGTATTTGGACTTTATTAATATAAATATAAACAATACATTTAAAACTAACTTACATTTATTAAATTTAGTGCTCCCAATTGGAATTTCCTTTTATACATTTCAGATTATCAGTTATGAAATAGATGTATATAAAAATAAAGTTGAAGCTCAAAAAAATATATTAAAACTAGCCACTTATGTTTTTTTATTTCCACAATTAATAGCAGGGCCAATTGTAAGATATGAAACTATAAAAGAAGAATTAGATTATAGAAAAATAACAATCAAAGACTTTTCTTATGGTATTAATAGATTTATAATTGGTCTTTCAAAGAAAGTTTTAATAGCCAATAATTTAGGACAACTATGTAATATCTTTTCTGCTACACAAGATAAAAGTATATTATTTTACTGGATATTTGCTATCTCTTATGCATTACAAATATATTTTGACTTTTCAGGTTATTCAGACATTGCAATAGGCCTTGGGAGATGTCTTGGATTTCATTTTTTAGAAAATTTTGATTACCCATATATTTCTAAAAGTATAACTGAATTCTGGAGAAGGTGGCATATATCACTTAGTTCATGGTTTAAAGACTATATATACATTCCACTTGGTGGAAATAGAAAAGGAAAATTAAAACAAATACGAAATATACTAATAGTATGGACTCTTACAGGTATTTGGCATGGTGCAAGCTGGAATTTCATTTTATGGGGAGTATTTTTTGGAATGTTACTTATAATTGAAAAATTTTTCTTGGGTAAATTCTTAGAAAAATTACCTAAAATTATACAAAGAATATACACATTATTTATAGTTATAATAAGCTTTATAATATTTGAAGCAACTGACATAAAACAAGCAATAGTAAATATAAAAGGTCTATTTGGTCTTAATGGTGAAGCTTTAATTAATTCTTACACTTTATATAATTTAAACGGTTATATATTACTGCTAATTGTATCAATAATTGCTGCAACTCCATTGCTAAAAAATATTATTGTTCTTATTAAAAGCAACACAAAATTAAACAAAATAATAAATACCATACAGCCAATATTTCTTTTAACATTATTAATTTTAGTAACAGTATTTTTAGTAGACAATTCTTATAACCCATTTTTGTATTTTAGATTTTAGGAGGAATGCCATATGAGTGAAAAAGCAAAAGATATAATAATTTCTATTACATTTTTATTAATAATTATGTTAGTTCTTATTTTAAATATAATAAAAAAAGACGATATAATATCACAGTCTGAAAGGCGTAAATTGGAGCAATTACCAGAATTTTCATTTTCAACTCTAATAAATGGTACATTTTTTTCAAGATTTGAAAAGTACACTACTGATCAATTTTTATTAAGAGAATCACTAAGAAATATAAAAGCAAGAATTGATTTATGTTTTAAGAAAAACTACCATGACATTTACTTAAATGAAGACTATCTAATAGAACAATTATATCCCTTATCACAAGACTCAATTAATAATATGGTAGATAAAATTTCATATATTAAGGAACACTATTTTAATGAAAATAAAAATATATATTTTTCTATAATCCCAGATAAAAATTATTTTGCTAATAGCAAAGATACTCCTAAAATAGACTATGGATTACTAGAACAAAATATGAAGGATGGTTTAAGTTTTGCAAACTATATAAATATATTTGACATATTAAATTTAGACGATTATTATAAAACAGACATACATTGGAAACAAGAAAGTATTATAAAAGTTGCTAATACTTTATTAGAAGGTATGAATAAAAAAACTAATTTACATTACTACAAGGAAAATATTTTAACTTTTAAGGGAACATATGCTTACAGATTACCAATTAAAGTAAATGATGATGAATTAAATATTTTAACAAATAATACTGTAAATTCTGCAAAAGTCTACAACTATTTTAATAAAACATATACTGGTATATATAATTTAAGTAATGTAAATAAATTACTTGATAAATATGATACATATTTATATGGCTCACAACCATTACTTACAATATATAATACCGATACTGAAAATGAAAACCAATTAATAATATTTAGAGATTCATTTTCTAGCAGTCTTGCCCCTCTACTTTTAGAATCATATAGTAAAATCACATTAATAGACACTAGATACATTGCTCCTTCAATTCTTGCTAATTATATTGATTTCTCAGATAACACATGCGATATACTATTTATATATAGCACTACAATTATTAATAATAGTTATTCTCTAAAATGAAGACCACGTCAGTAGCGTGGTCTATTTATATAAAATTTTAATTATAAATTATATTTTCTTATAACTAAAGTTATGTCTGAGAACTCTACTCTTGAAGTTACTTCATCCCCAGTAATTGTTGCTTTTATTTGTAATTTAGTATTCGCCACAAGTTCACTTATAGTAGTTTTAGAAAAAAGCATACTAGATGTTCCACCTGCTTGAATACTAAAAGATAAATTTTCAATTATATTTAGAGTATCTGAATTTATAAGACTAAATGTAGCTCCATTATTTTGTGAAACACCCTCTATATTTCCACAAAGAGTTATTTCATATACGCCTTCTTCCCTTACTTCTAAATTATTGCCATCTAAATTTTTAAATATATTAGTGTCCTCTGGTACAACATAATTTTTCTGAATTGGAATAACGCTAGATACAGCAGTAGTATAATAACTTGCAAATGCTATTGCATTATAAATACTAACTCCCTCTGGACCAGTGGGTCCTATTTCTCCCCTATCTCCTTTTTCGCCTTTCGGTCCCTGAGGTCCAATTTCTCCTTTTTGCCCATCCATACCACGAGGTATTATAAAATCTAATATGTGATTTTCTTTGTCTCCTCTATCTATTACTTCTGGTTTTGTTCCAGGTTCACCTGCTAGCGTTTCTCCAATTATAATTTTATCAGATTTGCCATCTTTTCCATCCACTCCCCTAGGTCCCGTAGCACCTTTTTTCCCTTTATTTCCCTGGGGGCCTGTTGGTCCAATAGGTCCTGTTGCACCAGTAACATATATTACTTGTTTACAACAATTATTGAAAAATTCATCGTTTTCCATATTTTCCCCTTTCCTTAAGTCTGTTTTATCTATTATATGCTACATTAAAAGAAAACTTGATTTTAAAAATTTAGTAGTACATTTTACAGTTTATATATTGTATTGAAAAGAAAAATAATGTATAATAAGTATATTGGTATACGCGGGTTTAGTTTAGTGGTAAAATAAAAGGCTTCCGATCTTTTGCCGTGGGTTCAATTCCCACAACCCGCTCCATAAGATAAAATCGTCGCACCAATGTGACGTTAATGATTAAATCAATCTGAAAAGATTGATTTTTTTGTGCGTTATTGCAAAGAAAGGTGTGATGTGATATGATTAAAATAATTAAAAAGAAAATCAATATGAGTGATGAACTCAAAGCCAAAATTAATTGGTCTTGCAAATTTAATAATAGACCCTACCAGATTATTGAGGGTCACCTAAGAATTGTGGAACAT
>CAKPJL010000017.1 GCA_934162655.1 uncultured Clostridia bacterium
AAATATATCTGTTTAAACTATTAAAACATACTATTACAAAATGTAAATATATTTTAGATTTTTAGACATAACTAGATGATGTGTGACAAAAAAATAATTAAAATACCAGATGTCATTTAAATATGTTTAGATAACAAAACAGCTATAAATATTAAAATTTATAACTGTTTTGTTAACTGCTTTATTAAATCTCTAATAGTTGCTGCTTTTTCAAATTCATATTTATTTGCATACTCCATCATTTCGTTTGTCAGTCTTTCAATAGTCTGCTCCATAGTTTCATTTCCTTGATTTTTTACTATTGATTCTTGTTCTTCATCTGTAAAAGTAGCTTTTACTACATCATAAATATCTTTTTTTATTGTTTTAGGTACTATACCATGTTTTTTATTGTATTCTTCTTGTATTTTTCTTCTTCTATTTGTTTCTTTTATTGCAGACTCCATTGAATCTGTTAATTCATCTGCATACATTATTACTCTACCCTCTGAATTTCTCGCAGCACGCCCTATTGTTTGTATTAGTGACCTTTCATTCCTTAAAAATCCTTCTTTATCTGCATCAAGTATTGCCACAAGAGCGACCTCTGGAATATCTAGACCTTCTCTTAACAAATTAATTCCGACTAATACATCAAATTTTCCAAGTCTTAAGTCCCTAATTATTTCAAGTCTTTCTAGTGCTTTAATATCAGAGTGCATATAACGCACTTTTATATTTTTGTTTGAAAGGTAACTTGTAAGTTCTTCTGCCATTTTTTTAGTTAAGGTCGTTACAAGAACTCTTTGAGAATTACTTATGCACTCATTTATATTTATAATTAAATCATCAATTTGTCCCTCGCTTGGCTTAACATAAATTTTCGGGTCCAAAAGTCCGGTAGGTCTTATTATTTGTTCTGCTATAAGCTTAGAATGACTTGCTTCATAATCTGCTGGTGTAGCTGAAACAAATATAGTCTGTCCTCTCTTTTTTTCCCATTCTTCAAATTTAAGAGGACGATTATCAAATGCCGATGGGAGTCTAAATCCATTATTTACCAAAGATTCTTTTCTTGCCCTATCACCATTATACATTCCACGAATTTGTGGTATAGTAACATGCGATTCATCTATCATTACTAGAAAATCATCACCTAAATAATCAAATAGTGTATATGGAGTAGAACCTGCCTCTCTTCCTGAAAGTACAGCCGAATAATTTTCTATTCCTTGACAAAAACCAGTTTCTTGAAGCATTTCAATATCAAAATTGGTACGTTGTTCTATTCTATATGCCTCAACTAACATATTTCTTTGTTTAAAATATTTTACCCTTTCTTCTAATTCTTTTTTTATCTTTGAAATTGCTTCATCTATTTTTTCTTTTGGAATTACATAATGTGATTTGGGATATATAAATTCATGCTTTGATACAGATTTTGTCTTACCTGTAATTGGCTCAATTAAAGAAACTTTATCTATTTCATCTCCGAAAAATTCTATTCTAACAGCCTCATCTGTGCTAGCAACTGGAAATACATCAATTATATCACCTTTTACTCTAAACTTACCACGAGTAAATTCTATATCGTTTCTCTCATATTGCAAGTTAACTAATTGCTTTATTACATCTTCCATAGACTTTTTCATATTTGGTCTTACAGAGAGTACCATATTTGTATAATCTTCTGGTGAACCCAAAGAATATATTGAAGATACAGAAGCAATTATTATTACATCTTTTCTTTCAAAAAGTGCAGCCGTAGCACTATGCCTTAATTTATCAATTTCATCATTTATACTACTATCTTTTTCTATATAAGTATCTGTTGAGGCAACATATGCTTCCGGTTGGTAATAATCGTAATAAGATATAAAATACTCTACTGCATTTTCAGGAAAAAATTCTTTAAATTCCGAATATAATTGTCCTGCAAGTGTTTTATTATGTGTCATTATAATTGTTGGCTTATTTACTTGTTCAATTACATTTGCCATTGTAAATGTTTTTCCAGAACCTGTCACTCCAAGTAAGGTTTCACAATCATTTCCCATCTTTATGCCTTCTACTAATTTTTTTATTGCCTCCGGTTGATCACCTGTTGGTTTGAATTTTGAATGTAATTTAAACATATTTCCTCCATTATTTATATCCATCTTTAATTTGCTTTGTTCTTTGTTTTATTGCATTTGTTATTTCTTCTATATATTCTAAATAATCTTTCTTATCAGAAGAAATTTTTGGATTACTAAAATTATGAACTTTAGTAAAACAAGATTTTATTTCATATTTATCACTATCATTTATTTTATAAACATAACTTTGTAAATAATTTTTATCTATAAAGTTTTTAAATGTTTTAAAGCTATCTAGCCATTTTTTAGTATTATAAAACACACAGTCAAAATGCAATAATTCTAACATATTTTTTTCATCTTCTCTTAATTCTAATTTTGTACTTACCAAACTATCATAATATTGTTTTATTTTCATAAGTGTTATATCCCACATATCATGACTTGCAAAGCTACCTGATCTTGCAGAGTTAAACCCATAAGGAACTATAATATAATTTCCTAGGCTATGATAATGTCTTAAAAAATCTAATATTATTTTGCTATCATCATTTTTATCTATAAAATAATGCTTAAACTCTTTATATTGATCTTTATTTTTATATAAGTCTTCTAATATACTTTTGGAAAAATACTTAATTTTATTCTTATTTTCTTTATTATAATTATTTTTATATTTTTCCCATTCATCTCTGCAAACATTAGTATAAAATCCTGCTATTATATTTTGTGCACTAGTCATAGTATCAGAAAATATAGTTTCTGTGGCTTCTAAGTTCCATATTTTTCTATATATATCTTTTAGAGTCCCTTCATTTGTATCTGGATCGCAATAGCTAAATGTCGTCTTATACAAAATGTACTTTCTTATAGTGTCTGTGTTTTTATCTAAATATTCACTTTTTAGATTTAAATATTTATCACTTATATTGCTATTTTTTATGATTTCATCTGCAAAATCATAATCTATTATATTTTTTTCTTCCATACTAAAAAATTCTTCTAAACTCATCATATCTCTCCAGTTCAAATAATTAAAAATTTAGTTTCCTATTATTACAATTATTCATATTTTTCTACCACTTGTCCTACACTAAAAGTAATTTTATTTCCGTTTTTTATCAAATCTATATCTATATTATTTTTAGATATACAAATATCATCAATACCATCTAAAAAAGTATGATAGTTTGTATTTATTTCTTCATATATTCCTTTACTTATAATACTTAAATGTTTATCTTTTAAAAATGCTATAAAATACCCATTATAAATAACTTTATCATATATTTTATCAATATCACATATATTATGAGTGCAAAGATATTCTACAGTATTGTTTTCAAAGACTAAATAACATGTATAATCATTCGCATCCCACATTCCTAAAACGCCAATAGCATATATTTTATTATCCTTGTACAATTTCCCATCCTTGTATAGTACAAATAGCTCTTGGAATGGACTTAAATATATTTGTTTTATATTTTCAAAAAATTGGTATTTATCTTTAAATTTCTCTTTTAATAGTTTTACTTGTTCATGTGTAACATCTATTATATCACAAATTAGTTCACATCTACACATCTCATATCTAATACCATACAGCAATCCTTCATTTTCTTTTGTGCTAATACATTGTTCATTATTTAAAGTATAAACATCTTTTCCATCTATTACTATATGTTCATCTTTTATTATAATTTCATCTGCCTCGTTTTCAATTAACAAGTCATGATTATATAATTCATATCTTGCAAATCTATCAATTGAAGATCCCAAAGCATTAAAAGATATTTGATACATGTTTTTTTTAGCATTTTTTAAAATAAGCTCTTCTAACTCATCATTTGATTTGTTTAGTACATTATAAAATTCTTTTTCTCCTATAACTTTTAAATTATAAACACTTGTAAGATTAAGCCCTGTATTTTTACTAAAATCTATAAAATTTTTAATACTTAAATCATTAAAGTAATAAATATTATTTAATATAAATTCAAAACATTTCTCATTATTTAATATATTCTCAGAAGAATTTATTTTAAATCCTAAAAACTTTGAAACTTTTCTACTATTGCATACTATTATACTTTTTATATGCCAATTGTATATATGATTTCTTAGCTCATAATATTTTTTAGCATATAAAATTTGAGTTCTTGATATATTATTTCTGTTAAACAATATATATAAATACAATACATCTTTATTGTAATTATATAATTTTTCAAAAAACCTTTCAAATCTATCGTCTTCTGAGTTAAGAAGATTATAAGCAATATTATAAAAATTAAATAATTCTTCTTTATTCATATATTTCCTCCAAAATAACTACCCATGAAATTTTATTATAAATTAATCAATATTAATTTTCTTTTCTATTATATATTCAGGTCTATTCCTTGCCTCATCATATATTCTTCCAATGTATTCTGATATTACCCATAATGATACTAATTGTACCCCTGAAAAAAATGTAACTGTAACCATTATAGAAGTCCATCCTGGGGATAAATTATTTAGTTTAAAAGTCCAGGATATTATTGCATAAAATAAAATGATAATAGATATGAATATAGATATAATTCCTAGTGCTCCTACAATTTTTATAGGTTTTGTAGAAAAGCTAATTACACCGTCGATTGCAAGTTTTATCATCTTTTTTAAAGGATATTTTGTTTTACCAGCAAACCTTTTTTCCCTATTTTGCACTGTTTATATCCAACCCAACTAAAAAGGCCTCTTAAAAACTTATTATGTTCTGGCATATTATTTATTTGATCTACAACTTTTCTATCAACTAATCTAAAATCTCCAGTGTCTTTTGGTATATCTATATCTGATAACAAGTTTAATGTTTGATAAAAAACTTTCGCTGTCATTATCTTAAATATAGATTCACCTTTCCTAGCTTTTCTTTTACCATAGATTACTTCATTTCCCTGCTCCCATAATTTTATCATCTGCAAAATAAGCTCAGGTGGATCTTGAAGGTCAGCGTCAATTATTATAATAGCATCTCCACTTACTTGTTTTAGTCCAGCTGTAACTGCTGCTTGATGCCCAAAATTTCTTGAAAATGAGATGATTTTCACCCTTTTATCTTCTTTAGCAATTCTTGATAGCAATTCTAGAGTTTTATCTTTACTCCCATCATTTACAAAGATAATTTCAAAGTCATATCCCTCAAGCTCTCCTAATACCCCACTTATTCTTTTATAACATTCATTTACATTTTTTTCTTCACAGTACATTGGTACTACTAACGATATTTTTTTCATATTACCCCCTGGTAAATTTAAAATACATTTTATTTAGTATATATCCTTGGTACTCTTTTTCCTAAACTGCATATTACTTCGTAAGGTATTGTTTTTAAATAGTTTGCGACTTCTGATATATGCTTTATATCCTTTAATACTTCTACACTATCAAATAATTTAACACTATTATCTACTTTTACAAATAACATGTCCATACAAATATTTCCTACAATCTGGTATCTTTTACCATTTATATAAACATATCTTAAAGTGTTCTTCCTTATTATTCCATCAGCATAACCAATCGGAATTACAGCTATTTTTTCAATATCTTCTTTTGCTACATAAGCACCATCATATCCTACCGTATCACCTTTAATTAAAGTATTTACTTGTATAACTTCACTTAAAACTTTAAAGGTAGATTTAAGTTCTAAATTCTTATCATTTGAAAATCCATACATTATTATTCCTAGTCTGCAACCATTAATATAATCTTTTTTTGGATATTTAGTGATTGCTTCACTTGCTTGAATATGAATAATTTTTATATTACTTATATCTATTTGATTAATAATTTGTTCAAATTTATCATACTGTTTTTTTGTTAATTTATCGTTACCTGCTTCATATATGTGTGAGTATAAACCTTCTATATACACATCATTTTTTGTTAAAGAATCATATACACACATAAATTCTTCTTTAGTGCTTACACCTAGCCTATTCATACCAGTGTTAACCTTTATATGTACCTTTCCACCTTTAAGATTTGATATATCAATTGTGTTTAAGTATTCTAAACTACTAATACTTATTGTTATATCATTTTGAATAGCATTTTGGATATTTTCATTTTTTACAATTCCAAGACAAAGTATAGGAATCTTATTATTTAACTTCCTTACTTCCAAAGCTTCTTCTAATGTTGCTACAACTAAATAATTTATTCCCCCATCAATCATTGAAGAAATTGAGTCTATACCATGCCCATAACAATCTGCTTTTGCTACCCCAAAATAGTAACAAAATCCGCTATACTTTTGTATAACCTGTTGTATGTTATGTTTTATATTACTTAAATTAATTTCTATATATGTACTTCTATTCAAATTATTTCCTCCTAAAAACTAATATTCTTCGATTTTCACATATACTTTTTCTTCTAGTCCATAAATTTTTTCGACAACAAGACTTGTAACTTGCGTATCATCTAAAATAACAAAACCATTTAGACTATCTAGTATAATTTTTACTATATTATCAATATCTGGTTTTTTAGTTGGACTAATTTTTCCATCTAGCATTTCTTTTCTTTGTTTTTTTGTAGCAGAATTTGGCACACAAAAATATGCTATAATTTCTATCCTTACTCTTTTATCAAGCATTTTAGCACCAGGATTACTTATTAAAAATGATTGCTTTACAAGTTCTTCATAATCCTTTGTTCTGGTAGGAGTATATACAACACCTGTATAAGAATTAAGTCTAGGTCTGCCTTTACCCACTATTTTTGATACTATTTCGAATTCATACATACCATTACCTCTAACTATCTAACTCATACATAATTATAGAACAAAGACTCAATGCTGCAGTTTCCGCTCTTAAAATTCTTTTTGATAAACTTACATTCAATACTTTTGTTTGCTGTGTAATCTTTTTTACTTCGCATATATCAAACCCACCCTCTGGGCCTATTATACAAGAAATATTTTTTACATTTTTATCATGTAAATTTTTACATTCTTCTTTTAAATCTCCATGACTATTTTCATATGCAAAAAAACATTTATCATACTTTTGCATATCTTTTTGTATCTCTTCAAAAGACATAAAATCTAAAATGTTTACCTCATCTGTTCTTCCACACTGTTTGCATGCTTCATCTGCAATCTTTTTATATTTCTCCTTTTTCTTTTTTTTAGAACTATCATCTAACTTAACTACAACATTTTTTGAGATAAACGGAACAATATTTTTTATTCCAAGTTCTACTGCTTTTTGTATAACAAATTCCATTTTATCACCCTTTAAAACCGCCTGATAAAGAGTAACATTAATGCTTGGCACACCAAAGTCTGGTGCTTTTTTTATGATTTCTATAAGTATTGTGTCTCTTTTCATTTCAATAATTTTGCAAATATTATCATTAATTTGTATTACATCACCGACATTAAACCTTAATACCTGAATGTGTTTTACCTCACTGCCAAAAATAATATACTCATTATTTTCTACTTTTTTCATATCGTCTTTTAATACTATAAATCTTCTTGCCATAATTCACCTCTAAATTTCATATATTATACCACATATTAAATAATAATAAAAGAGTGAAGATATTTCTTCACTCAATTTCTTGTTAAAACACTATTTATATCATACATTGTATTTAAAATACCATTATAGTGACATTTTACAAAGTTTAAAGATGAGTTATAACATTTTATAAATTTTTTAAAGCTGGTATTAAAATCCTCCCTTAACTCTTCTTCTTCGAATTCATACATCTTAATTCTTTGTACAATATTAATAAAAAAACTAGGATCTCTTATTATTTCCTCATATTCTGCCACCAAACTTTTAACATTAGCTTTATATGCTATATATAGAAAAAGACCATCTGAAAAGGCTTCATAATATGCTTTAACAATTCGCGATGACTGTAAATATATAACTATATATGCCACACCGAAAAGAATAGTAAAAAGCAAAGCCAGCGAAATAATAATTGCCAAAATTACATAGATGTTCATAATAGTAATTCCTTTCATAAAATATTATAAAAAGTGACTTTTTTATTTTAAAAGATTATATCACATATTATAAAAAAAAGCAAATTATGATATAAAAAAACAGTCAAATAAAAATCAATTACATAAATAAAATATTTTAAAGTATAAAATAAAAAAAGTATATATCATTATATGATACATACTTAAGCTTTTATCTTCCAAAAATACTTCTTTTTTTAGGATTTACTTCTTCTCCCATTAAATCAGCAAATTGTTTTAATACTTCTCTTTGTTTGTCATTTAATCTACGTGGAATATCTACTGTAACAGTAAACTCTAAGTTACCACGTTGCGTAGAATGAATACCCTTGATACCTTTTTCTCTAATTTTAAATTTAGTACCGTTAGCGGTTCCTTCTGGAATTGAAAATTCTATATCTCCTTCAAGTGTTGGGACTTTTATTTTTCCACCCATTGCAAGTATTGTAAATGGTACTTTCATTTCACAGAAAATATCCATACCTTTTCTTGTAAATAATCTATGTGGGCTAACATTTACAACTATAAATAAGTCTCCATTTTGTCCTCCATTACTTCCAACATCACCTTCGCCATTAATACATATTGCTTGCCCATTATCAATTCCAGCTGGTATACTAATTTCAATTCTTTTATTCTTTCTTATGCTTCCTTTGCCAGAACATTTTTCACATGGCTCTTTAATAATGCTACCTGTACCACCACACTTGTCACAAGTTTTTACACTAGAAAATGCTCCCATAATAGTATTTTGTGTAAATTTAATCTTACCTTTTCCTCCACACTTATCGCATGTTATTTTACTAGTACCAGGTTTTACACCACTACCATTACAAGTGTCACACTTTTCATTTTTTGTAATACTTATTTCTTTTTTGACACCAAAAGCTGCTTCTTCAAAGGTAATAGTCATATTGTACCTAAGGTCTGCACCTTTGGAAGGCCCTGTTTTTTTAGAACCTGAAAAACCTGAAAATCCGCCTCCAAATACGCTTCCTAAAATATCATCTAAATCTATATCAAAACCAGAAGTTCCAGAAAATCCTGAGAAGTCAAATCCAGAAAATCCTCCATATCCACCAGAAGTGCCATATCCTGCTTGTTCAAAATTAGAGCCAAATCTGTCATATTGTGCCCTTTTTGTCTTATCAGATAAGACACTATATGCCTCATTTACTTCTTTAAACTTTGCTTCTGCTGTCTTTTTATCACCATTTATATTGGCATCTGGATGATATTTTTTAGCAAGTTTTCTATACGCACTCTTTATTTCATCATCTGATGCTGTTTTAGATACTCCAAGTATCTCATAATAATCTTTTGACTCTGCCACAAGCCTTTCCCCCTAATTTAATATACAAGTTAAGGGTACTAAATATACCCTTAACTTATACTTTTTTTAACTATTTATTTTCGCCTTCATCTTCTACTTTGTAATCTGCATCATGAACAACATTATCATCTTGCTTATTTGCACCTGAAGCTTCAGTATTTGCTGCTTCTCCATTTGGATTTGCTTGTTTATATAATTTTTCAGAAATTTCATAAAATACTTGTGTTAATTTCTCAGATGCAGCTTTAATTGCATCGTTATCTGTTCCTTCAAGTGCTTTTTTAACATTCTCAAGTTCAGCTTCAACTTTTGCTTTTTCCTCATCAGAAATTTTACCTTCAAGTTCTTTTAAAGTTTTTTCTGTATTATATACAAGTGAATCAGCATTATTTCTTATTTCAACTTCTTCTTTTTTCTTTTTATCTTCAGCTGCATGTGCCTCTGCTTCTTTTACAGCATTTTGTATCTCTTCTTCTGTTAAGTTTGTGCTAGCAGTAATAGCAATTTTTTGTTCATTATTAGTAGCTAGATCTTTTGCACTAACATGTACTATACCATTTGCATCTATATCAAATGTAACTTCTATTTGTGGTACACCACGTGGAGCTGGTGGAAGTCCTGTAAGGGAAAATCTACCAAGAGTTTTATTATATGATGCTATTTCTCTTTCACCTTGTAATACATGTACCTCAACTGATGTTTGACCATCTGCTGCTGTACTAAATATTTGAGACTTTTTAGTTGGTATTGTTGTATTTCTTTCAATAAGTTTTGTAAATACACCACCATAAGTTTCAATTCCAAGTGAAAGTGGAGTAACATCAAGTAATACTAAGTCTTTTACTTCTCCTGTTAAAACACCACCTTGAATAGCAGCACCTACTGCAACACATTCATCAGGGTTAATGCCTTTATATGGCTCTTTACCAGTAATTCTTTTTACTGTTTCTTGAACAAGTGGAACACGTGTTGAACCACCAACAAGTAAAACTTTATCAATTTTATCAAATGTAAGACCTGAATCTTTCATTGCTTGGTTAACTGGTTCTACTGTTGAATCTACAAGATCTGATATTAATTCTTCAAATTTAGAACGTGTTAGAGTAATATCTAGATGCTTTGGACCAGTTGAATCAGCTGTAATAAATGGTAGATTAATTTGAGCTTGCATTACACCAGAAAGCTCAATTTTTGCTTTTTCTGCTGCTTCTTTTAATCTTTGCATTGCCATATTATCAGTTGATAGATCAATACCATTTTCTTTTTTAAATTCAGAAATCAAGAAATCAATAATTCTCTTATCAAAGTCATCTCCACCTAGTCTATTATTACCAGATGTAGCCATAACTTCAAATACACCGTCAGCAATATCTAGTATAGATACATCAAATGTACCACCACCAAGATCATATACCATTATTTTTTGTTCTGCATCTTTATCAAATCCGTGAGCAAGAGATGCTGCTGTTGGTTCATTTATAATTCTTAATACTTCAAGTCCTGCTATTCTTCCTGCATCCTTTGTTGCTTGTCTTTGTGAATCACTAAAGTAAGCTGGAACAGTTATAACAGCTTGTGTTACTTTTGTTCCTAAATAATTTTCAGCATCTGTTTTTAGCTTTTGAAGTATCATTGCAGATATTTCTTGTGGGGTATACTCCTTATCATCTATTTTAACTTTTTTATCTGTACCCATATCTCTTTTAATTGACATTACAGTTCTATCATGGTTTGTAACTGCTTGTCTTTTTGCTACTTGACCTACAAGTCTTTCACCATTTTTTGCAAAAGCAACTATTGATGGAGTTGTTCTTGCACCTTCTGCGTTAGGAATAACTATTGGTTCACCATTTTCAATAACAGCTACACATGAATTTGTTGTTCCTAAATCAATACCTATAACTTTTGACATAAAATTACCTCCTAAAAAACAAAGTTATCACTTATATTATATACTATTAGTATTAATTTAATAATACTTCAAGTATTAATAACAATCTAATTTGCTACTTTTACCATTGAGTGCCTTATCACCCTATCTTGGAATTTGTAGCCTTTTCTTAAAACTTCAACTACTTCTTTTTCTTTATAGCCTTCATCCTCAATATGCATTACTGCCTCATGAAGTTCAGGATTAAATTCGCATCCCTTCGCTTCAATCTCTTCAAGTCCTAATTTAGTTAAAGTTTCGTAGAATTGGTTTTTAATCATTTCCATTCCACTTTTAAATTTTTCATCTTCGCACTTATTTTGCATTGCTTGATCAAAATTATCTAAAATTGGTAATAGATCAGAAAATATATCTGAAACCACAGATGTATACATATTTGATTTTTCTTTTACCATTCTCTTTTTAAAATTATCAAATTCTGCCATATTACGTTTTAAGCTATCAAAATACTCTTCTGCCTTTTCTTTTTGAGCTGTGAGTTCTTCAGTAAGTTTTGCAATGTATTCGTCTGTTTTACTTTCTTCTTGCTCTGCTGTGCAATTATTAGCATTTTCTTCTTGTTCTAGCTCTTCTTTTTTCTCATTATTATTCATACAAATATCACTCCTCCTTATTTTTATCTTTCCTATTATCAAATAAGCTATTACATTTTTTATTTATATATTTTAATACTGATATCGTTCTAGAATAGTCAATCCTTTTTGGACTTACAACCGATATCTTACCTTTCTTCCCTTTTTTATCGTCTAAGAGAAGTGAAATAATAGAATAATCTTTAAGTAAGACTTCACTATTCTCTGACCCTATTATAATTCCTAAATTTCCCTTATCTATTTGTTCAGAAGCACTTGAAATTAAATCTTTAGTCGAAAGTAAATTTACAAAATTCTTTGCTTTATCAAGATCAGAGAATTCTGGCAAATCTAAAATGGATTCAACTCCTGAATTTAATTTCTTTATATCCTTTGACATTTCGTACTTTATGCTATTGCATATTTCTTCTAGCACCAGTCCAAAATTCTTTAGTTCATTTTTTATCATCTCATTAAGTGCTATTTGCAATTTTTCAAACGGGGTTCCTTGCAGATTCTCTTCCAAATGGTCTGCAAGCTCTGATATTATTTCCTCTTTTACCTCATCTGTAATCTTTGCAAAACAATCTTTTACCGTACCATTTTTTGAAAGAATAACTACAAGTAAAAGCTTTTCTGATATTTTTAAAACCTTAACATGTTCTATAACATCGCTATCTTTTTTTAGAGATAATATTGTAGGTCTTAAAAGCAATTTTGATACCACATCAGCCACTTCTGAAAGCAATTTTTCTGTATCACCATATCCTGTAATGTTATTATCTATATAATTTATATCTAAAAGTGACAACTCGTTTTCTCTCATTAAATTATCTACATAATATCTATACCCTTTACTTGAAGGAATTCTTCCAGCAGATACATGTGGTTGTTCCAAATATCCTTCATCTTCTAATACTTTCATTTCATTTCTTATTGTCGCCGGACTATAATCTAAGTTATGCCTATCAACAATTGCTTTTGAACCAACAGGTTCTGCTGATGTTATATAGTCTTCAATTACCTTAGAAAGTATCTTTTTCTTTCTTTCATCAAGTTCCATATTATCACCTTTTAGCACTCAACTCATTTGACTGCTAACATGATATATATTACATCTCTTTTTTATAAAAGTCAAGTGTTTTTGAAAAAAAAATAAAATTTCTATAAATATACTATTACAGAAATTTTATTTAGTTTTTACAAAGATTTTAAGAATTCAAAAATATCGCAGGTATCATAGGCAAATGCACTTACAACTCTACTCTTTCCAACATATATTGACCTTATGCTTGTTCCTTTCACTGTCAAGATGTCATCTAACAAATTGTTACCTACAAAATATTTGATGTTGTATGTTTTCATAAATTTTAGCAAAGATAAGTGTTTAGATTTACTATTTGTTACAGTAATTTTTCCATATTCAATTCCTTTTGAAAATTCATTGTTAGACAAAATTATTACTTCATATCTTTTAGCAATAACAATTAATAATTCATACATTTTTCTAAACTCACTGTACGTTTTAAAAAAATATTCTTCTCTGTACCTTTTCATTATCTTTACATAATTTTTGCCAGAAAAAATACTATATAGTAGTAATCTTATTTTTAAGAATATCATTGTATTTTTTAACACATCTTGCTCATTTATCCGCCATAATATTTTATCAAGAAACAATACAAATTTAGATTTAAACATATCTGTTATTATTTCATTATCGATTAAACGAAAATCAGTTATGGTTCCATCTAAATCAAATATGATTGCTTCTTTTCTTGCCGGGTCAGTATTTTTACTCATGTTTACCCCCTAAAAAATAATAATATTTATATTATACTATTTTTTCTTAGATATTTCAAGTACCCATATATAAAGGTATCTATTTTGCCATCCATTACATATGCAACATTCCCTACTTCTACACCTGTTCTATGGTCTTTTACAAGTGTATATGGACAAAAGACATATGATCTTATCTGGCTTCCCCAAGCATTATCTAGACTTTTTCCTTTTATTTTTGCCATTTCTTCTTTATGTTCTTCTATTTTCTTTAAATATAGTTTAGCTTTTAGCATTTTCATAGCATTTTCCCTATTTTGAAGTTGTGACCTCTCTGTTTGACATGATACAACTATTCCTGTTGGAATATGTGTAAGTCTAACAGCAGAAGATGTTTTATTTACATGTTGGCCACCAGCACCACTTGCACGATATACATCTAACTTTATATCTTCTTGTTTGATATCTAGGTTAACTCCTTCTGCTACTTCTGGCAAAACCTCAACTGCTGCAAATGATGTATGTCTTCTAGAATTTGCATCAAAAGGGGAAATTCTAACAAGTCTATGTACCCCATGTTCAGATTTTAGATATCCATAAGCATTAAGACCTTTTATAGCAAATGATACGCTTTTAATTCCAGCATCATCTGCTAGCTCTAAATCTAATACTTCAAGTTCAAAATCAGTTTTAGCACACCACTTAACATACATCCTATATAACATATCTGCCCAGTCTTGTGATTCAGTTCCACCGGCTCCTGGATGTATTGATATTATAGCGTTATTTTTATCATATTCTTCTGAAAGTAAAGTTGCAATTTCTAAACTTTCTATTTTTTCTTCTAAATATCTAGAAAGCTTTGTAGCCTCTCTTAGACTTTCTTCGTCTGCATACTCGCATGCAAGCTCGAAGTATCCAATAAAATCTCTTAATTTAAGTCTTAATTCTTCTACTTTTCCAACTTCAACACTCAGATTTTTAATTTCTTGAAGTATTTTTGAACTATCAGCTCTTTGGTAAAATCCTTCTTCACATGTAATATTTTCTAATTCCTTCATTTTTTCTTTTTTAGATTCTATTTTTAGAGCATCTGCTACTATATCTAACTTTTTTGATATAGTTTCTTTTACTTGTTTTAAATCATCTGTTTCCATAATTGTTACAACAACTCCATATTTTATCTATTTTTTCAATTTCATTTGGTAAAACTTTAAATTCTAAATATTCATCCTTTGTTGGGTGATAAAATGATAGAAAGTACGAAAATAGTGCTACATTTCTTCCTGTTTTATTTACATTTTTTCCATATTTAACATCACCATATAATGGATGTCCCATATTTGCAAATTGAAGTCTTATTTGATGATGCCTTCCTGTTTCTAAATCAACATCTACTAATGTATAGTCCTTATTATTATACTTAAAGTTTTCTAATACTTTATAATTTAAAATAGCTTCTTTTGCACCTTTTGTGTCTTTAGCCACTACTCTACTAGTGTTAGTTTTTTCGTTTTTTATTAAATAGTCTACTAATCTTTCATCTTTGCCACTTTTCATTAAATTTCCATTAAGTATTGCAAAATACTTCTTTTTAACATCTTTATTTCTTATATACTCAGATATCCTAGATGCGGCCTTAGACGTTTTTGCAAACACCATGACTCCACTAACCATTCTATCTAGTCTATGTACAAGTCCCAAATAAACATTTCCTGGTTTATTATATTTTTCTTTTAAGTATGATTTAATTATTGTTAACATATCTGTGTCTTTTGATTTATCTGCTTGTACTGGTACACCTGCTGGCTTTAATACTACAATTATATGATTATCCTCATATAATATTTTTAAATTACAATCCATACAAAATTTCTCCCATGTATACATACAAAAAAACTCCACAAATAATTGTGGAGTAAAAATTACTTAGTTTCTTCTTTTTTATCTTTAATTTCAACTACTTGTTTTTTATCATAGTATCCGCATACTGGACATACAACATGTGGTAGAACTAATTCTGAACAATTAGAGCATGGAACTAAATTCATGTTATCTAATTTCCAAGTTGAACGTTTTGTGTGTGTTCTTTGTTTTGACCATCTTCTTTTTGGTTGTGCCATCTTTATTCCCTCCTTAAAAGTAATATATAAAATATGTAAAAAACATATATATCTTACCTTAACATTAATTACTGAAATATTATATACTACATTTAGCTTATTGTCAAGTTTACTTTATAAACTTTACAAAAAAGTTATATTTTTTTGTAATTTATTTTACCTTTTTAGTTTAAATTAATAGTTTGTTCTTTAAGTTGCTTATCGTTTATATAAATTTGCAAAGAAACCTTTTCATATCCATTAATAGTTATAGTTGCCTCTTTATCATTTTTAGTTATTGTAGAAGG
This sequence comes from uncultured Clostridia bacterium, assembly GCA_934162655.1. Lineage (GTDB taxonomy): Bacteria > Bacillota > Clostridia > TANB77 > CAG-465 > CAG-465. Next base: position 16,149 of record CAKPJL010000017.1, read on the forward strand.
TGTTACTGCTACTTGATTATATGTACCACCATCTATACTTGCCATAATTTTTAAAGTTGCAGTTTTTGGGCTACTATTTGTTGAATCTACATTAGTTAAAGTAGTATTAGTAGTTGTATCATCACCAAATACACTTGATGTAAATTCAGTTAAATTTATAGTTATCTTTTTAGTTATAAGTACCTTATTTATAGTAAGTTCTACTAAATCTCCTTCTTTTAATTCCTGATTTTGTGGATAATTTTGAGCTATTACTATACCATTTGCTTTGTTTTTATCTTCTCCCGTCTTTATTTTTACTTCAAGTTTTAAATCAGTTAATGTCTTTTTTGCTTCTTCTAAAGTATTTCCAATTACACTTGGCATTAGAACTGTTTGTTTTCCATCACCTGAGCTTATTTTTAATTTTATAGTAGTGCCATAAGCAACTTCTTCCCCTGCTTTTGGTTCCTGTTCAAATATAAGACCTTTTGCAACTTTTTCATTTACCTCTTCTGCAGATTCAATTACAAATCCATTTGAGTCTTGCAATTCATATGTTGCAACTTTTAAATCTTTTCCTACTACATCAGGTACTTTAACAATTTTTGTTCCTTTACTTACAACAACCTCAATTTTTGAATATGTAGACATTTTTCCTGGTTCTTGTGACTGACTAATAATTTTTCCTTCTTCATATTCTTTTGAATATTCTACTCCATTTTGAACAACTTCAATGCCCTTTTGTCTATACTCTTCTATAATATCTAGATAAACCTTCCCCCTCAAATCAGGCACTTCAAATTCACTTTTAGAATTATTAGTATTAGTAAATTTTTTATATAATTTTGGCCCAAATATTACGCCAAATATAGCAATTATAACAAGCATTACAACAATATATATAATTAAGGCTTTTTTATTTTTCTTCTTATTTGCTGAAACATTTAAAGCATCTGTTTTATACTTTTCTTCAAAACTTTTTATCTTAGCATTATTTTGATTTGCAATTCTTCTTGGTTCTTTTGTTCTTAGATTAGGTACAACACCAGCATTAATATCTTTTGTGTTTATTACTTGCGTTTCACCAGATACAACATTATTTCTTTTTCTCCTTGTTTGAAGTTCCATAACATCTTTTATATCTTCTAATATGTCAGTAGCACTTTGATACCTAATTGCTGTATTTTTTGACATTGCTTTTAGTATAATATCATTTAGGCTATCTGGTATCTTATCATTTATTTCCTTTGGTGGAATTGGTTCTTCTTGAATTTGTTTTAGAGCTATTGCCACCGGACTATCACCATCAAAAGGAAGTTTTCCTGTTGCCATTTCATACATTACTACACCAAGTGAATATATATCTGACTTCTCATCAGTATATCCTCCCTTAGCATGCTCTGGTGAAAAATAATGAACAGATCCTACCGTACTCCCAAAGTTAGTAATTGTTGCACTGCTTACATTTGTAATCTTTGCTATACCAAAATCCGTAACCTTTGCAGTCAAATCATCTTCAATTGTTATATTTTGTGGTTTTATATCTCTATGTATTATATGGGCTTTATGTGCTGCTTGAAGAGCTGAGGCAATTTGCTCTGATATTTTTAAAACTTCATTTACCGGCAATTTTCCTTTTTCTTCAATATAGTCTTTTAAGTTTTTACTATTTAAAAGCTCCATTACAATATAATTTATTCCATCTTCTGTTCCAACATCATAAACTGATACAATGTTTGGATGAGTAAGAGCCGCAGCAGATCTTGCTTCTTCTTTAAACTTTTTTACAAACATTTCATCTTGTGCATATTCATCTTTTAGAACCTTTATAGCAACATATCTATTTAATAACTTACATTTAGCTTTATAGACAATAGCCATTCCGCCTTCTCCAACTTTACCTATAATCTCATATCTATTTGCTAGCACTTTTCCTATTATATTCATAAAATACCCTCACCTTTACAACTTAACTACTATTACAGTTATATTATCAGAGCCACCATTTTCATTTGCTCTAACTATAATGTTACTTGCAACTTCATCAAATTTTGTACTCTTAAAAATATTTATTACTTCATTTTCTGTAAGCATATTACTCATACCATCTGTACATAGTAATAAGTATCCTTCACTAAAACTTGCAGTATTTACAACAACTTCAACATTTTTAGAAATTCCAACAGCTTTAGTTAACATATGCTTTTGTGGATGATTTTTTGCTTCTTCTTCATTTATCACATTAGTTTTTAAAAGTTCATTTACATATGTATCATCAACAGTTATTTGCTTCATATTAGTTAGACTACTATCAATAAAATAAAGTCTACTATCACCAACAGATGCGTAAAACACTTTGTTATTAATTCTATATACAAGTGTTACAGTAGTTCCCATACCATTATAAATAGGCTCTGACAAACTCAAATTATATATGTCTTCATTTGCATATTTAATAGCACTACTTATCACATATTTTATTTTATCATCACTTGCATTTTTTAGCCATCTAGACTTCTCACATATATAATCTGAAACATCTTTTGTAAGTGTATTACTTGCAACTTCCCCGCTCAAATGTCCACCAAGTCCATCAGCTACAATAAATATAGAAGCATTCTCATCTATTATTTTCATATAATAGCTATCTTCATTATTTTTTCTTGTCTTACCAACATCAGATTTGGCAGTAAGTTTCATATTTTCACCTCTATTATAAATATATTATATCATTACTTTTATATATTTCAATAACTAATTTTCACTTTCAATATATTTTTTTCTTAACTGACCACATGCAGCATCGATATCTTGCCCAAGTGTTCTTCTAACAGTTGTTATAATACCACATGAATTAAGCGTATTCATAAAATCTTCAACAGATTTTTCCTTTGATTTTTTATACTGGCCATTTTTTATTTCGTTTACAGGAATTAAATTAACATGTGCTATCATTCCTCTTAAAAGTTTTACAAGTCCCATAGCATCTTCATAGCTGTCGTTTTTTCCATATATTAGAGCATATTCAAAGCTTATTCTTCTACCAGTTATTTTTATATATTCCTTGCAAGCATCAATTAATTCTTTTATAGAGTATCTATTTGCAATAGGCATTATTTCTTTTCTTTTTTCATCTGTTGTAGCATGTAAAGAAATAGAAAGTGTACATTGTATGTTTTCTTTTGCTAGTCTATATATATTTGGAACTAAACCACATGTTGAAAGACTTATATGTCTTGCACCAATTCCTAGACCTTCTTTATTATTTATAAGTCTTATAGATTTTACAACATTGTCATAATTATCAAGTGGCTCCCCAATTCCCATATAAACCACATTTGATATTTTTTCATTTGTATATTTTTCCACCACATGAATTTGTCCTTCTATCTCAGATGCTAGGAGCCCTCTTACAAAGCCTTCTTTTGTTGAAGCACAAAACTTACATCCCATCTTGCAACCAACTTGTGTAGAAACGCATATTGTATTTCCGTGATTATATACCATAAATACAGTTTCTATTGCATTATTATCATCTAGCCTTATTAAAAACTTTTTAGTACCATCCTTTTTTGATTCCTGTACAGTTATTATCTCAAGTTTAGGTATATAAGTTTTTTCAATTAGTTTTTCTCTTAAACTTTTTGATATATCTGTCATATAATCAAAACTCTCTACATTGTATCTATGTAACCATTTAAATATTTGTTTTGCATGAAATTTCTTTTCTTTCAAACTCTCAATATATTCTTCTAATTCTTCTTGTGTTAATTCTTTAATATTTATTTTATTTTCTTCTTTCATTAAAATTCTCTTTTCTTCTAATAATATTTATTTTACTATAAAACATTACAAAATGCAACTTTTATAACGGTTAAAGGTATATCTTATAGCAAGATATACCTTTAATTTAAAACTTTATAACTATTTTACTATTTTCTATATAAGACTCAAGTCCATTTTCATTGTGCCATCTATTATACATCTCTAAAATTTCATTACACTTTTCTAGATTGTACTCAAAATATAACTTTACCTCTTTTTTTTGATATGTAAAGATTGGGGTCATTGTAAGAGAAGTTATTTTCTTGTTTTCTATTATTAAGTCAAAAATAAATGATTCTTGTGATACATATAAATCCGAGTCAGAAATAAGGTATCCTGTACTGTAAATTATTGGTTTTTCTTTGTATTTAACTACCGGGTATACACCTGCTGCATGACTTCCAATAACTAAATCTGCTCCATTATCTATTGCTATTTTTGCAATTTCAGACATTTGAGAAGTAACTGTGTATTCATATTCTTTTCCCCAGTGTATATCTGCAATAACTACATCTGCTATTTTTTTTGCTTCTTTTATGTTCTTTTTGAAATTTTCTTTATCATATATACTAATACCAAAATTTCCATATAGATTTTTTGTTTTTAATATTACAGAATTAGTAGAAACTATTGCTACTTTTTGCTCGCCTTTTTCAAAGTATACAGGTGTGTCTTTTTGACCTGCAACTAAAATATCATTTTTTTCAAGTATCGACTTTGTATTGTTAAAAATATTATAAGAGTAATCTATCATATGGTCTGTTGCAAGTGATAAAGAGTCGATTCCTAGAGCACCAAATCCATTTATAATTTCTTTTGTTACTAAATATTTATTTTTAGTGTCTTCTAGTTTCTCAACATTAGTTATATTGGTAGCAAGAGTAGCATATGTAAAATCTGAATCTTTTGTATATAAATGAACATTTTTGAATGCAGAACTATATATATAATTTACATTTTTACTAACGCTGCCTCCCATCATAATCTCTCCAAGAAGTGTAAACTTAATTTTTGACATATCATTTTTCTCATTTTCTTCATCAAAATTTTTGTCTATATTTTCATCTAAATTATTTTTATCATCTTCTTTATATATATAAATATCATTATTTTCATAGCCTTCTAAATATTTTTTAGTATTTTTATTGGATTTAAGATGAGTATTGAAATTTATAAAAACACTAGTTCCAACTAATATTAAAAGTAAAGTAAAACTTATTATTATAATATTTTTTTTATTTATATAGTTCCTAACATATAATCTTTTTCTATTGAGGAAAGTTCTACTTCTAAGACTTTTTGACATAAAGATTTATCTCCTTTAACACGAACTTTTATATAATTTTTAGTATATCCTTCTAAATATTCATTACTATATTTTTCAATTAAAACATCTACCTTTTTACCTATATAGCTCTTTTCTATTTCCTCTTTTATCTTATTTGAAAGAGTTATTAGTTTATTACTTCTATAATTTGCCACCTCACCACTAACTTGTCCTGGCATAGTTGCAGCTCGTGTCCACTTTCTTTTTGAATATTTAAAAGTATGTACCTCATAAAATTTAATCTTTTTTAGCATATTTAAAGTGTTTTCAAATTGTATGTCTGTTTCCCCTGGAAATCCCACAATTATATCACAAGTAAGTATAACATCTTCAAAAGCCTCATGTAGATTATTTGTTACTTCTAGAATAAAAGAAGAATCATATTTTCTATTCATATTTTTAAGTACATCATCATCTAGGCTTTGAGTTGATATATGAAAATGATGGCATAATTTGTCTATATTTTTTAGTCTTTCAATATTACTTTTGCTAAGTATCCTTGGTTCAATAGAGCCAAGCCTTATTCTTAAAAGCCCATCTATTTTTGCAAGTTCTTCTATAACATCTATTAAATCTATTTTTTTATCTAAGTCTACACCATATGATGAAATCTCTATTCCAACAACTACTAATTCCCTTACCCCTGTGTTTACTAGCTTTTTTGCCTCGGATATTATATCTGAAATATTTCTACTTCTTACTCTTCCTCTTACATATGGAATAATACAGTAAGAGCAAAAGTTATTGCACCCATCTTCTATTTTGATTGATTCTCTTATATCAAAAGCCTCATTTAGTATATCACTTTTAATATACTTTTTTGATTTTGAGATATCTGATACTTTATATACCTTATTTTTCTTTTTGTTTTTGATATATTCATTAATAACTAAATATACATCTTTTTTTTCGTCATTTCCAAGTATTATATCTGCTATATCTAAAGCATCAAAATTTTCTTTGCTTTGTAATTCTTGTGCATAGCAGCCGATCAAAACACAAATTCCACCTAACTTTTTAGCTCTACTTAAATAATTTCTAGTTTTTCTTGTTGCTAAATTTGTTACAGAACATGAATTTATTATATATACATCTGCTTTTTTATTAAATTCTACTATCTTCCAATTATTTTTAATAAATTCTTCTTTTATTTTATCAGTTTCATATTGATTTACTTTACAACCCAATGTACAAAATGCTACTTTATACAATATATACTACATCTCCTCATTACACTTTTTTAGCAAATTAAAGTATTCTTTTATAATATCTACTACCTCTTCTAAATTATTTGCAGTATTTATGCTTGCCCTAATACTGCTACTATTTTTTAATCCTTTTAGATAACAAGCTATATATTTTCTCATTTTTAAATTGGCATTTTTTTCATTTTCAAATTGTCTTATGTAAGATATATGTTCTAAAATAAGATTAAGCCTTTCATCAAGAGATGGAATATAATCCTTTCCCTCCAAAATGCTTTTAAAAATCCAAGGATTATCACAAGCACCTCTACCAATTAATATACCATCACATTTAGTGTATTCAAACATTTTATTTGCACTTTTAACATCAATAATATCACCATTTCCAAAAACTGGTATACTTACATTTTCTTTTACCTTTTTTATTATATCTAAGTCACATTCACCAGAATAATATTGCTTTCTTGTTCTTCCATGTATTGTTATTGCTGCTATCCCATTTTTCTCACATATTTTTGCGACTTCTACTGCAGTTATTTTGTCATCATCAAACCCCTTACGAGTTTTGACAGTAATAGGCTTTTTGGAAACTTTTACAGCTTCTTTTGTTATTTCATCTATTTTATTTAAATCAAGTAATAAACCAGAACCATCACCATTTTTTACAATTTTTGGAGCCGGACATCCCATATTAATATCTATGATATCTATGCTATCATCTTCATTTAATGTTTTTATCATAGTGCAAATTGTATCTTTGTCATGTCCAAAAATCTGTACAACTGATGGATGTTCTCCCTCATCTATTTTAAGAATTTTTTCAGTTCTATAACTTCCAAATTTCATTGCCTCACTGCTTGCCATTTCAGTATATGTAAGACCTGGTCCAAACTGCCTTAGTATTCTTCTAAAAGGTACATCGGTCCATCCTGCCATAGGAGCTAAAAATACATTATTTTTCACAGTAACATTACCTATTTTTATTTCTTTTACATACTTATTTTTACACATATTTCTCCTTAATCAAACTCTTGTATTTTTTGTCCAAAATATATTTTTCCTTTATATTTAAAACCTTTTATATAATAGATATTATTAGTATTTTCT
>CAKPJL010000018.1 GCA_934162655.1 uncultured Clostridia bacterium
AACTCTTTGTATATTAGAATATTTGTTATAAGGTGTATCCATTAAAATTGTTGTTATTCCATTTTCAATACAATCTCTACATATATTTACTGAATCATCTATCATAATATCAATATTGAATTTTTTACATTTTTCAGTTTTACCATGCTTATCATTTTTATAAGCATTAGTTAAAATAAGTTCATCATAATATATATTAAATTTATCTAGCCATTTTTTTGTTATAGTATAAGGATCAGAATATTCTCCATTGTCCCTACCTGTTATAATATAAATCTTATTACCATCTTGCTTTAATTTATCTATAGTATCTTTTGATCCTTCTATGGGATTTAATTTTTTAATAATTCTTTCAATATTACTTTTATAAAAATCATATACCTCTTCTTGTGGCCAATCAAACATTCCTCTTGTTATATAATCAGCATTTTTATTGATTATACCGTTATTTCCCATTTCTTTATCGTGAATTAAAAATTCTTCTAATAAAACTTCATTAAAATTTGAAATAACATTATCTATATCTATTCCTATTCTCATATTATCCTCCACGAATTATATTTCAATATAAATTATACACTAAATTACAAGATATCCCCATGCTTTCATGAAAAAATACTGATAAAGATTTATATTTCTTATAATCTTTAAACAATTTACTTATATTATATTATTTTATCTTTCAGATAAAATCTAGCTCTAATATAATATTAAATTTAAAGCATGTGATATTTATACAATAAAAACTTTCTAACAATAAATTAATATAAATATATTCCTATGACTGATAATATTCCCATAATCATAGCAATAACCTTAGCAAGTGATACTTTATCAATTTTTAAAGCTATTGATAAAATAAATAATAAAAATACTCTTATTTCTTGTATGATTGCATTTATAACTGCTGCTTCATTTGCATACCCCATTGTTCCAAACAAATAATATATTGCTTCAAACATAGATATCAAAAATATAAACTTAATAGAACCTTTAAGATTATCTTTTTGTTCTTTTGTCTTATTCTTTATCATCATAGCTAAAAAGAAAGGAATTGAAAAAAAATAATACCCAAAATTAATTGCTACCTCATTTGCACCAGCATCACTTGCAAATCTGACCAAATAAGGCTCAAATCCATAAAATATCATTGAACAAAGTAATATTAATATACCTGACATTTTTATATTTTTAATTTTATTTTCATCTTTTTGTTTATGTGTATCATACGAAAATATAAATATAGATAGCATAAATACTCCAAACAAAAAAAGAAACCATAAATTTATTTTTAAGTATCCACAAAAAAAATCAATTAACAAATAGGCAAATAAACTACCAGATTCTATCAAACCAGCAAGGGCTACAGGTAATCTCTTTAATGCCTGCACATAAAAAACATATCCTAATAACATACAAATTCCATTTGCAGCAATAAAAATTAAAGATGGAAATGTTATTGATACTCCACTTATAATTCCATAAATTAATTGAATTATAAATGAGCCTAACGCTGTTCCAAATAATATAAAATACATATTATATTTGTTAACGGCTATATCTAATGTAAAATCGCAGAAAGCATTTGATATTGTAGATATAATGACAGGAATTCTTTTATTCATATAACGCCTCCTAATAATTAGCTATGAAATATGATACAACAAAAGGCAAAAAATATCAATAATTTGTCGAATAATATAAAAATTACTAAATAGTATTTCTAATACTTACATACAAATACTTAAAAAATTTTAGATAAAGTATGATAAAAAAACGAATTACACCACTTGTTACATGTAGACTATAAAAATCATCTTATTAACTTTATAACCATTTTTATGGGCTATATTTTTTTCATTAATTCAATATTTCTATTAAAGTATCCATTTTTATAATAAAAGTTTTGTGCATTTTCATTATAGGCAAATACATCAATTAATCTTGTAACTGGCAAAGTAAATCTTTAACTTCTTTATTATATCTATTAGAATATTTTATTATTTCCAAATTAATCATCAACAAATATTATAACATTAACTTTTATTATTTCATAATTTCTATAAAAATAAATAGGATATACTTACTAAAAAGTAAACATATCCTATTTTTGAATATATATATAACTCTATATTAGTTATCAACTTTTTGTCTTTCTAATTCTTTAGCATCGTCTATTTGTTTTAATCCTAGATTAATAAAATATATTATTACAATCCATGCAAGAATTGTCATAAGAATTTGTAATGAGTAATATGGTAAATCAATTGGCATATCCCATATTCCATGTAAAACTACTGGGATCAAACAAATAAGTAAAAATCTTTTATCATTTATATGTTTTTTATCTAACTTATCAAAGCCTTTAACATACATTAATGCAGCACCTTCAATAGCTGCCCAAGCCACATGACCTCCAGGTGCTAAAAAGCCACGTAATTTTATAATTTCAAGCATTGCTTGTAATCCTGAACTCATTCCAAATCTAAGAATGTAACCTGCTGTTTCAAAAGCTGCAAATCCAGCACCAACAGCTGCTCCAACTAACAAACCATTTAGTATATAGTTACTCTTCTTACTTTTAAATAAGAAAATAGCAACTATAACCGCCTTAGCTGCTTCTTCAACCAAACCTATCATCAGTGCACCAAAATATGTCTGAGTAGTTGCATTAGCTTCAAAATATGGTAATGAAAAATATAATATAGCTAGAATTAATGAAAGTGCACCACCCAGTATAAAATATTTTATTACTTTATAAAACGGTATATTCCTAAATAAATTAATTTCAAAGAAAAATATTAACACTGTTACTGGGACAGCAAAAGCTGCAAGCATAACCATAATTGGCAAGAAATTATCATTATTATAATTTATAAATCCTATACGAGTAGGAATATATGCGATTATAAAAAATATAAGTATTTTAAAATAAACCCATGCACTTGCCTTATTTGGATCTATATCTTTTATTTTAGGAGTAGTTTTTTCGGTTCCGCAAACAAATATATCATCAAGATCTTCATCTGTATGTTTTTTAAAGGTATTTTTAAATAAATCTTTAAATGTAACATATCTCTTAGATTTTGCCCCAGTTATCTTATCTAAGTTTTCTGTAATTATATTTGTGGCATTCTTTTTTCCAACAGGATATCCACATTCAGGACAATTTATCTCATCACCCTTTAATTTAGCTCCACATTCAGGGCAAGTTTGCAAACTTATTTTTATTCCACAATGTGGACATGTTTTAGCACTAGATGATATTTCTTGCCCACATTCACTACATTTGATTAAAGCCATACTATGCACCTCTTTCAGTTAAAGTCGTTAAAATATGTTCAACTACGCTATTAATTTCAGCTGTATTGGTATTTTCTTCTTTTGACCCAACCATATAAACTTTATTATTTACTAAAACTGCATATCTATTATCGATTATTAAATGATTGCTTGAAGTATAACTATATGCAATACCATATACTGTTCTATTACCAATTATACCAGAAAGCATGTTAATAATTATTTGAAGATCATTATACTGTTTTGACATGTAGTCAGTAAAACTATTTAAAAACTGTACTTCATTTGTAAATTTATCATATCTACCTATAATTATATAAGGAATTAGAGCTCCTTTACTATCTATGTTTTTTCCAACATATATATACCCTTCTTTGTCAGTAGTAACCTTGTAGTTGCTAGGATACTCAAAAGATATTCCAAGATATGCATCATTATATACTAAATATGATGAATTAGTAGTAGGTGGTGTAGTCGTAGGATTAGATGTTGGTTCTTGTGTACCAGTCCCAGGAGTTCCTGTACCTGTATTACCAGTGTTTGTTCCATATCTATCAAAAATTAAAAACCCTACTACAACTACAACTGCTATTATTATCAAATATTTTAAATTTCCTTTATTAATACATAAATTGCTTAGTGGTTTTGGATTTTCTTGTTTACTCCCTTCATTTTTTTTATTTAATTCGTAACCACATTTAGGACATTTTGCTGCTTGATCACTTATTTTGTTGTCACATTCAGGACACTTAATTAACGCCATAAAATCACCTTTCTTTTCATATTATGATTAATATTTACAAACTATATACTAATCTATATATTTAAAGTATAATATAAGGCTTAAAAAATTAAAAGTATATTTACCAAACAGTCAATGACACTTTGTCAAAAAAAAGAGAAAACTTCTTTATATGTTTTCTCCATATATTAAATACTATTCTTCTATGGTCCATTTTAATTTTGTAAAATACTCTTCGTTAATTTCCAATGCATTATTTACTAAACATAACAACAACCCTTTTTCTTGTGACCATGTAATATTATAAACTTTTGTACTTCCACTATTATCACTTCCAGTATATATTAAAATTGGATTTTTATTTAATGATATTAACTCGTCATCAAAATTTTTAAATACAACACATTCATCAAGATTAAATCCATTTTCAGAAATCATATCACTTAACATAGTAACAAATATTTTCCAACTAGAACTATTTAATCTACTATCAATAATTTTTATTGTAAAATCTTTCACCTTTGGTAAAATAACAGGTTCTTTTGAAATAGGCTTTAACAAAAAATTTACACTACTTGGAGCATCCATAATAGTTAGTTCTCCTTCATGTGGAGATGTAATTACTCGTGTAGTATAAACAAAACTACCTGCTACACAAGTAGTTATTTCTATACTTGTATTATCCACAATAGAATCTGTAATTTCATAAGTAAAAAGTCCTTCGCTGTTAGCATCTACTACTACTTGTGTATTATTATACTTAATTAATACCTCTGCAAAAGCTATTGTATATCCACTAATCTTTTTTGAGTTACTAGTTATTGGATCTATATTAATTACCTCACCACCAACAGAAATTTGTTTCCTTGACTGAAAAGCAAAATTCCCAATGTCTGGTAAAGATTTTAATTCTTCACTTGTTAAATTAATTGAAGTTATACTAGTAGCAATACTAGAAAATATACCTGAAATTTTAAGTAATTCATTCTTTTTATACCATGAATATTCAGGTAAGTTATTAATATCCCCTGCCAAAGTAAATTCAGACGATTCACTCCACATGTTTAACCTGCTAACATTTAGTGAAAATTCTAAAGCATTATTTGTATAAATCACATTAGAATTTTTTGTATAAAGAATCACACTTTTGGGATTATCTAATATAAACTTACAGTTACTCCCCTTAAAGTGAATATTATAGTTATCACTAGGAGTATTATCATATGTATTTATAACTTGAAAAGTAGCCCCCTCTTTTACAGTAAGTGTACCATATATTGTCCACATTGGAATCCTTTGATGTTTAGTTTCTATAAAAGTAAAAGAAGCTCTTTCATCTATTAATACATTTATTGCACCATGAATTGTAAACCCAGAAAATCCGTTACCTGTAACTAGATTAACTTCTGCATCATGTAAAACCTTAAAATCTAACCTAGTTGTTCCTTGCATGAACTCTTTGCTTTCATTTCTTAGATTTACTCTGCTATATGGTAAAAATTTAAAGGTAGGTGCTACAATGTTACTTAGATAATAAAATAGCCCACAGCTAGAAGATGTACTAGTTATGGTAGTATTTCCTCCTACTTCTATATGTGCAGCCTCTCCTGCTTCTTGTGGTTCTACACCATTTGTTTGCTCTATTGTTACAATAGAATCAATTATTCTAAGACTCCCATATTGATTATAGCCCATCTGTACTCCGTTAAATATTACATTGTTATATTCAATTAATACATCTGCATATTCATTACTGGCAGGGCAACAAACAATGCCATATGTATTGCAACATGTCAAATTAATATTTCTTACAATTATTCTTTTGTTACCTAAACTAGCAGTAATTACATAACTACTATCTATATTATCTACTATATAATTATATTTTACATCTAAATATGTTCCATCAATTACAACATTTTCTTTGTTTTTACTAATAGTAATTCCCTCTTCTAATGTAATATTACTACCAAAATAAATATAATTATAATCATTTTCCCCCTCTAATACTGACTTTAATTCAGAGCTACTAAAAACCACTACACTATTTTGGTTTAATACTTGCACAAAATCCCTCCTATAATATAGAAACACTATCCTATAATGAATCTTATTTTTACTATCTTAAAGCCTAAATTACATAAAATAATAATTTTTATGTTGTAATAAATTTTACCATTTAGATATATTACGCTTACTTTTTCTATACAATTATCTATGCAGTACATCATTTTATAATTTTTACAACAATTTTTATTATTAATATCATTATATACCACTACTTTATTACTTTTATAAAACTTATCACTACATTGTATATATGCAGTATTTTTTAGTTTTTTCCATTTATTACTACTTTTGCTGCACGCGAAAGGTTATTACAGAATTTTCCCCAACTGTTATTGTTTTTAAATCAATAGTTAAAGTTCCTGTAACATCATCATAGTTATATGCTGTATCTACTCCATTTAACTGTACTGAACCATCTACTAATTTTACTAAATTAGGGTTTAATACATCTACTAACTTTGGTGATTCAAAATCATCATCAGAATTGTTTTCAACAGTAATTGTATATGTTAAATTATCATTTAACCATTTTTGCTTATCTGCCTCTTTTGTTATTGTAATACCACTAACTATTTCTGTTATAACTTCATTAGATGTAAGAGTTAATGAAGTAGTATCATATGTGCCTGTTACACTAGCACTATTGCTTAAATTAACATTTGCCATCTGCATTTCTCACCTCCTCTTTTATTATATGAAAATTTAAACTATATAGATACAAACACTTTTATTAACATTGCTTGTATACTTTATTATTCTTCTATACTCCATATTATTTCTGCATCGTAGTAAGTATTAATTTCAAGCGGTTCTAATAATTGTAACAGTATTCCTTTTTCTTCTTCCCAGCTAACACTTGTAGATAAAATATTACCGCCATTATTTACACCCGTATATACTAATGTCGGTGTACTTGATAATACATTTATATTTCCATCATCATCTACAAATACTAGTGAATCTTTTAAGGCATCCCCATCACCTGATTCTAAATCATGATTAATAGATGCATATAACTTCCAATTTGAACTATTTACTCTTGAATCAATAACCGTAACACTCAAGTCATTAAGTCTTGGGCATATGATAGGATCCTTACCCATTGCATATACTTCAAACCTAAAATTTTTTGTTGCACTATCAATTATTAGCTCACCACTATAAACAACTTGCACCTGCTTAGTATAATAGATCACATCCTCATATGATTTAGCTGTAAATGTTATAATTGTACCTACTGGCAGTGGATTATCATATAAATAGCTAAAATTACCTTCCTCATCTGAAAGACATACCGCATCTATATCGTTATAACTTATTAAAACTGATGCATTGGCACTGGTTATACCACTCATATTAGTATCTTTATCTGTTATGGCATTAATACTAAAAGAAAATATACCGATTGATAGTATTTTTTTATTAGCTATATTAAAATTATCAAGGCTGGGTAAAGTTTTTAATTCTTCGCTTGTATAGTTATTTTTCTCAATTGTTGTACCACTACTTGTAAAAGTTCCAGATATACTAGACATCTCGCTACTCTTATACCATGAATATGTTGGTAGCATGTCTTTTGAGATATTATCAAGTATTGGAATTGTTACATTAAACAAATTTATTCTATCATATGTAAAATTAAATACTGATGTATTTTGTGAATTAATTACATTTGCTTTGCTATTGTATAACACCACTTTTTTAGGACTATTTAATTCTAATCCACTATTAGTACCCATAAAATAAATATTGTAATTGGATGTAGTAATACTATCATAATTATTTACTATATTTAAAGAAGAATACTTATTTAGAGTGATAATACCATAACTATACCAAGTAGCATAACTTCCTGTGTAATTTGTTTTCTTTATAGAAAATATAGCATTTTCATCTATTAAGGTACTGCCTGTACCATATGTACCATAAGCAAGACCATTATGTGCAGTTACATAAAATGAAGCATTCTTTTCAACAATAAATTCTAAATTACTTACCCCATAAAAAAGTTCTCTTGATTTACTTGTAAAGTACACTTTAGCCTCTCTTAAAACTGTAAATGATGGGTTAGCATTACGAAACCAAAATGCCGAGTTTGAGGTAGAGTTATGAATTATTGTAGTAAACCCTCCTATTTCAATTCTATTGCACTCTGCGACCTCATTACCAGATGCATAATTATCCTCAATAGTAATAAGAGAATCTATAAATCTAGTAAGCCCAACTGGATTGTAACTTATTTGAGGACCAGTGTAAGTGACGTTGTAATATTGAATAGTTGTATTTTTATAACCACTACTTTCTGGAACAAATATTACACCATAATAATTATACCCAGTTACAATCATATTTTTTATAGTTACTTTGGCTGTATTTGGACTAGTCACATAAATTCCATCTGACTGTCCCAACTTTTTCTGATCTACATATTCATGAATAGTTCTGTTATAGTTTCCATCAATTGTAACATCAATTTTTGTGCCAGAAATTGCAATTCCGCTCAAAAGGGTTATATTGCTTCCAAGAAATATATAATTATAATCATTTTGTTTTTCTAATATTTCTTTAAGTTCTGTACTATTAAATACAACAACTGTATTTTGATTTATGACAGTCATAAAAGCACCTCTTACATTATTTTATTAAAAATGCCCCTACATTGTTAATATTTAAAATTAATATAAACATTTTACTACTTAAAATCATAAAATAAACATAAGGAGTGATAAAATGGAAACAACACTTACTAATACAGTAAAAGCTGTCGGAAACTATAATGAAATACCAACATCAATAACATCTGCTGCAACAGTAGTTACAATGATAACTGGACTTACTATTACAAAAACAGCAGACAAAAAGGTATGGGCAGATGGTAATTTAACTTATACAATTGTAATTGACAATAAATCAGAAAAGCCGTATAATACACCAGAAATTACAGATGTGTTAGATGGAACACTAATAGATTTTGTACCAAATAGTGTTACAATTGATGGTGCTAGTGCAGACCCAGATGATTATGAGTATAACGAGGGTACTAATACATTAAAGATTAATCTAAAAGACATAAATGTTTCATCATCTAGTATAGTAACTTTTCAAGTTAGTAAAAAATAAAATACATATTTTATATAATAAAAAATGTACCAAACTAAAAAATATATTTTAGTCTGGTACATTTAAGTATTATTTATTAACTTTCATATTGTATTTATTAAATGTATCTATCACAGTATTCATATCTGCATCAATTTCTTCTTTAGAAAGCGTTTTATCATTTGCTGCCAAAACAAATCTTAGGGTAACAGATTTTTTACCAAATAATTTTTCTGTATTCTCATATACATCAACTAATTCGTATGATTTTAGATACTTTAAATTCATTGACTTGATAACATTTTCTATATCTAAAAACATTATATTTTGATCAACTATTACACTAATATCTATATTTACAGTTTGATATTTAGTAGCTTCAACAAATTTTATATCATTTGATTTAATATTATCTAATATATCAAGATTTAACTCAGCTATACAAATGCTTGCTTTTTTGTTGATATTATCATTTATTCTAGGATGCACAAGAGCAACATAGCCTACAAATATATCGTTTACTTTAAGGATATAAGAATTTTTAGGATGTATAAAACTATTTTTTACAATACCTTTATTTAATTCATATTTAACATCTAAGTTCTTTTCAACCTTAACAATTGTATCTATCATTTGTTTAGCTTCAAGCATCAATGTCGTATCATCAATTTTAAGACTTGCAATACCAAATCCAAGTATTTTACTCTCACAAGCATTACTTCCATCAAACTTATAGTCAAAAACTCTTCCTATTTCAAATAGTTTAACACTATTATAGTATTTTATATTATTATCAATTGCATAGAGCATTGTAGGTCCCATACATGAACGTAGCACATCATCACCCTTGCTTAGAGAGTTTACTACTTTTAAGTTATCTGCCACTTCTATTCCTAGTTCTTTATTTTTTTCTTTATTATACCATACATAACTATGAATTTCACTTGCTCCAAATTTAGTTGCAAGTATATACTTTATATCATATTCTAAGCTATGAATTGTATCAATCCTTTGTGGTACAGCTTCAAACTTAGAAGGTGTCGGTAAAATATTATCATATCCATATATTCTTGCCACTTCTTCTACAAGGTCTGCTTTTAGACTAATATCTTTTGTGGCTCTAAAAGATGGTACTTCTACTTTTAGTAAATTTTTATCTACATCAACTCTAAATTCTAGTCTTTTTAAAGTATCAGTTATATCAGATAAATCTAAATCCTTTCCTATGTATTTATCAAAGTAATTTTTCTCTATATCTATTGTTATTTTATCGTATTTTTTCAAATAAAGATCTGTAAAAGATGACGTGATTTTCACATTGCTATCAATATCACTTAAAAGCTTAACAAATCTAGCACATGCAATATATGTCAACTCTGGATCAAGTGTTTTTTCATACCTAGCAGATGCATCTGTTCTAAGTCCAAGTTTAATAGCGGTCTTTCTAATTAGAGTAGAGTCAAAAGTTGCAGCTTCTAAAAAAAGTTTATTTGTACTATCTGTTATTTGACTGCTCTTTCCTCCCATAATTCCTGCAATAGCAACTGGTACTTCTTCATTATTTATCATTAAACTATCTTTTTGTACATTTCTTGTCACACCATCAAGAGTAATAAATTCTCTATCTTCTTTTAATCTTTTAACATTTACACTAGTAATTTTATCTCCATCAAATGCATGCAATGGTTGACCTAATTCTAACATAATATAGTTAGTAAGATCAGCTAATAAATTTATGCTCCTACTACCCGCGTAATGTAGTCTTAATCTCATAGTGTATGGTGAAACTTTTTTTGTAATATTTTCTATTTTTATAGCAGAATATCTTAGACAGTCATTTTTATCTTCTACATTAATTTTCAAATTTTCAAGGGTATTAAATATATTTAAATCTTCTATATCTAATGGTTTTAACTCCCTCTTTGTAAGACAAGCTATTTCTCTTGCTATTCCATAGTGTCCCCATAAATCAGGTCTATTAGTTAGTGATTTATTATCTACTTCAAAAACAGTATCTTCAAGTGGAATATACTTTTTTATATCCTCACCTACTTCAAAACTATCATCTAAAATCATAACACCATCATGATTATTAGAAAATCCTAATTCTTTTTCTGAAAGACATATACCAAAACTTTCGTAACCTGCAAGTTTTCCACTTTCTACTCTAACACCTTGAACTGTTGTCCCTACTTTTGCAAATGGAATCTTAGCT
Source organism: uncultured Clostridia bacterium (assembly GCA_934162655.1). GTDB lineage: Bacteria > Bacillota > Clostridia > TANB77 > CAG-465 > CAG-465. Next base: position 11,430 of record CAKPJL010000018.1, read on the forward strand.
CCAACAAATATATTTTTAGCACCACAAATACTTACTACCTTTTCTTTACCTAAATCCACTTCTACTTTATGTAATTTTTGACTTTCTTTTATATCTTCAATATTTACTATTTTTCCTACCCTAACTCCAACAGTATCATAACCGTATTTTTTACTTCCTTCTACCTCGGCTGTTGACATTGTAAAATTATATATTAATTTATCTACATCAATTCCATCTAAATTAACAAAATCTTTTATCCAATTTATTGATATAAACATTTTCTTCCACTCCTTACTTTATATTTAATTGTTTTAAAGACCTTAAATCCATAGAATTTAATACCCTTAAATCATTTATTTCAAATTTCATCATAGCAAGACGGCTAAGGCCAAGTCCAAATGCGAAACCAGAATATTTTTCTTTATCAATTCCACCCATTTCTAAAACTTTTGGATGAATCATACCACAAGGACAAAGTTCAATCCAACCTCCATGTTTACAAACCTTGCATCCTGCACCATCACAATATGGACATTTAATATCAAGTTCAAATCCCGGTTCAACAAATGGGAAAAAACCAGGTCTAAGCCTTACCTCGACGTCTTTTTTAAATATTTCAGAAAGTAGTTTTTTCATAAAAAATATTAGATTTGATATAGATATATCTTTATCTATTACCATACCTTCCATTTGGAAAAATGTATTATCATGAGAGGCATCAACTTCTTCATTTCTAAAACATCTTCCAGGAAATATAGCTTTTAATGGGCCCCCATATTTTTTCATAATTTTATTTTGTGCAGCAGAAGTTTGAGTTTTTAGAACTTCACCATTTTCAAGCCAATATGTATCTTGCATATCACGTGCTGGAAGGAATTTTGGAACATTTACTGCCTCAAAGTTATTATATTCAGTTTCAACTTCATTACCATCTTCAACTGTAAATCCCATAGAAATAAATATATCTTCTAATTCTTTTTGTACAATTGTTATTGGATGCAGAGAGCCTATATTTGAGCTATCGGGTGTTGTTAGGTCTATAAGTTTTGAATTATTTATTCTACTTTCATATATTTTTTCTTTTAATTCCTCTTTTTTATCTTCTATCTTTTGCACCACTTCATCTTTTAGTAAGTTAATTTTTTGACCATATGATTTTTTTTCTTCGTTAGCGACATCTTTTAAATCTTTTAGCAAATCAACTACTAATCCTTTTTTACCCATATATTTAATTCTTAGTTCTTCTAACTTGTCAACACTTTCAACATTTTCAAAATCACCTTTTATTTTTTGTCTTAACTGTTCTATTTTATTTTTCATAAAAATTCCTCCTAAAAAAATAAGTCACTTCACCCTAAAATAAGGACGAAATGACTTATAAGTTTTCCGCGTTACCACCTTAAATTCATTTATATAAAATAAATGCTCTTAATTACAGCTATAACAGGCTTACCTGCTCTTTCCTACTTATAAAAACTTACTTTAAGAAAAAGACCTCCAAAGTGAAATTTCAAAAAAAGTATATTAGTAAGCTTACAGCCTATGACTTACATTCTCTTTAATATATAATCTTTTTTCTACTTTGCTTTATCAACGGTTTTTATATAACTAACTACAAATAGTATATCACTTAATTAACTAATTGTCAAACTACATATAATTTAATTTTAATACTTCTATTATTTGCTCTACTTTATTATCATTTGGGAGTGTTAAATTTAGTATTACATATAGTTTTCCTGTGTGGTCTATATATATTTTTTTATCTAATGCATTCTCTGCTTCTTTTAGAGTTTTACTTAAAGCTATCTGATACTTTTCATCAGTATAAGTTTCTTGATAGCCCTCTAAATTTTTATCTACTTGTTTAATACATGCCTCTTTTACTTTTTTTATAAAATCTTGCTCAGACATATTCATCTTTTTTAGTAAATCTCTATTTTTAATTTCTTTACCAGTTTCTATATTTATATTATAAATATCATATGAATGGAGTCCCCCTCCAAGATTATTATCTAAAATTAGTGACAATAAATCAACATACATATAATAACTATAAACTATATATTTTCCGCCACTACATGCTCTATATTTTTCTTCAACTTCACTATTTACCTTAGTAGCATACCTTGTAGTGAGATTTACAATAGGAGTTTTAATATTATAAGAATCATTTATTCTTATTTCTTTTTCAAATATAAGGCCTTGAGCAGCATCTAATTTCTTTACTTCTTCTGGTGTATCGCTTGCTACATCTTCATCTTTTATTTGTGTATCTTTTAAATTATTTTCATCACTATCTAAATTTTTATTTGTTTTTTCACTTGACACACTTATATATACTGCACCTATTACAAGTGATATTAAAACCACCGAAAGTACGCATGCAAGAATTATAAGAACGGTACTTCCCTCTTTTTTATTTATAACTCTCATATATCTACCTCCTACAATTAAGTTTATTATATCAAATTGAATTTAAATAATCAATAAACTCACATAGGCATTTTTAATTAATATACTAAACTACTTTCAACTTTTTTTTAATATCCTTTATTGTAAGTGATGCAAGACTAATAGCTATTCCTATAATTATTAATATAATTGATATTTTCTTATTTTCCTTATCAAATTTATTTTTAGTATAATTAATGGTATTTACCAGATTCTTTTCAGTTATATCTTCTATATTTTCATGTTTGATATTTTCACCACTTAATAATTCATTTAAAGTTATTCCTAACTCTTTACTAAGAGGAATTAGCAAAGACAAGTCCGGCATATAATTTCCTCTCTCCCAGCAAGAGATAGTTTTATTACTAACCCCTAATCTTTCTCCTAGTTGTTCTTGTGTTAATCCTTTATTTTTACGATTGAAAGCAATGAATTCTCCTATCTTTTTTACATCCATAATTTTTGCTTCCTTCATAAGAAATATATCATTTTATTTAATAAATTAACACCCCTCAAATAGCGAATTAGATATTTAATACTTAATTATTATTTTCTAAATATATAATTTCCTTATTTAGTCTATTTGCGTAATCAATCTCTAATTTTGTACTTTTTCCAATATAACCGTCTTTATTTATTACTAAAATAGTATCTGATAGTTCTATCTTTTTGAAATTTTAAACTTCCACACAATGTTATTACTTTCATTTTTTTAACACATACTTATATAAATTAATTTTTAAAGTATTTAACTTTAAATACGCTTCCCAATCCTGGATTTGACTCAACAAAAATGTATCCATTACTACTTTGTATTATAGATTTTGCAAGTGCCAAACCTATTCCTATACTATCACTTGAGGAATTGCTTCCCTTATAAAATCTTTCAAATATATGTGGTAAATCTTTCCTTTCAATTCCTACTCCATGATCCTTTATTTCTATTTGTGAATATACACCATTTTGTTCATAAGATATTTCCACAATTGAATTTTTAGATGAATACTCCACACAGTTTTTTAAAATATTTGTTATAGCCTCAACTTGCCATTTCATATCACAATTAATTTTTATTTTATTATCTCCTCTAACTAATATAGAAACATTTTTTAAATCACACAATACTTCCAAATTTTTAATAGCCTCATTTATTATTTTATAAATATATACATCATTATTTATAAAATGCACTGAATTTGCTTCCAATTTTGATAGTTTTAGTAAAGAACTTACTAAAAAATTAATATTTATAATTTCCCTTTTTATATCATTTATAAATTCAGTTCTTGTTTTACTATCCATTTGTGGATCATCTATTATATTATCTAACATAACAGAAATTGATGTCAACGGTGTCTTTAATTGGTGTGAAATATCAGAAAGTGATCTTTTTAAATTAACTTTATCTAAAATAGAATTCTGTGCTACTTCTTTTAACATCACTGTTGTTTTATATATTTCGTTTTTTAATATTGATAGTTCATCTTCTGTATTATCCTCAATATCTAATTTGTAATTTCTATTGTTTATTTGCTCAATATATTTTGTAATTTCTGCTAATTTTTTATCTTTTAAAGAATTATATCTTACAAATATAATTAAAATAGATATAAAAGATACTATTATAAAACACAAATTGATGATTGAAAATTTCATAAAAAGTTTATCATTTTGGATTATTATAGAATCTTTTTTTAGATCTATACCATACTTTTCTAAAATATCTGACTTATTATAAAAATCATTATTTAAAATTTTAACTATCTCATCTTTATTAATATCTTCATACTTAATGCAAACATTTTCTACTAGCATATTTATTTTATTATTAAAATTATTTGTATAGGCTTTATACTCAAATAGCAAAAAAATCTCAAATATTACAGAAATTAAGACTATTAAACTAAAACTAAGAACACATGCCTTTTTAAATTCTATTTTGTTTTTCATTTTCACTATCCACCCTATATCCAATTCCTTTTATAGTCTTTATTATGTTTGAGTTTAGTTTTTCTCTTATTCTTTTTAAATAAACTGTTACAGTATTATCATTTACATCATTTCCTGTCCATTCCCATATTTTTTCTATAATATATTCCCTTTTTACTACTTTATCTAAGTTGCAAAATAATAAGTTTAATATTTTTAATTCCAAACTAGTTAAGTTAACTTTATTAGACTCTTTTAATACTACCATTTTATCAGTATCAAATTCTATATTTCCTACTCTTATTACTAAATTTTTATTTTGTTTTAAGAGCGTTTTATTAATTCTTGCAATCAATTCTCTTGTAGAAAAAGGCTTTGTTATATAATCATCTGCTCCTAACTCTAGACCTGTTACTATATCATTTTCATCATCTCTTGCCGTTAAAAATATTGTAGGTATTTTTCTTTCCTTTATCTTTTCTAAATATAAATCAAAACCATTGCCATCTGGAAGCGAAACATCTAAGATAATTAAATCTGGCACATTATTTATTAAATAATTAACAGTTTTATTTACACTTATTGTATGAACAACATCATATTTATTTTGTTCTAATGTGTATACTAAACCCTTTGCAAGTGTTTCATTATCTTCTACTAATAAAATGTTCATTTATACTCACTCCTAACAATTATTATATAATAAATAAAGGGAGATTTCTACCTCCCTTTTATATATTTTCATTTCTTATTGTTTCTATTGTATTTTGTTTATTAATTTTTCCAATAGAATATTTCATAATACAAGTTATAAGTAAAAATACAGCTACTATTGATATTACAATTGCTTTTATTGGTAATACAAAGTTAATTTTTCCGCTTTCTCCTAGTGAAAATGAACTATATAACAAATATGATAGTGCTATTCCTATTGGAATACTAAAAATCAATGATTTAAATCCCATAAACAAAGTTTCAAGTCTTATCATTTTATTAAATTCTTTTGTTGTCATACCTATTGACTTTAACATTGCAAATTCAGGTTTTCTAAGCTCCATATTAGTAGTAATTGTATTAAACACATTAGTTATACCAATTAATGTTATTACAGCTATAAAACCATATAAAAATATTCCTATTAAAGTGTACAGTTTTTCAATCATACATTTACTTTGTTCAACATTATTTACATTATAATTATGCCCCTTTAGTACCTCATCTATATCATCTTGTAGTTTGTCTGGATTACTTGAATCATAATAAATCTCTATATTATAATCTCTAAAATATTTTTCATAAAGGTCGTTAGATACTATTATAAAGCATTCATAATTATTATCTATTCCAAATGGCAAAATATCTGTTGTTATACATACTTGTGCATCAAATATTTCTTCATCATTTGTTATTATATTTAATAAATCTCCTTTTTCATATTCAAAAGACTTAGTCTTTTTTAATATCCATTTTTTCTTATTCTCATCAAATTTTCTAACAGTTGTGTTATCAACTAGTATGATCTTATCTTTAACATAATCATAATTTAGTCCTAATTTTTTTATATATTTTTTATACTGCTCATCATTTATTGTCATGACTTTTACACATCCATCAAAGATGCTATTTTCCTCTTCATTTTCATCATTTATAAATTCCTTGTATTCACTATTATATCTAGCATTTGCAATATGGCAACTATCAAACTTTGATAAAGTATAATCTTTTATATTTTCAAGCTCAGTAATCTTAGATACCTTCTTATATAATTGTTCATCAATCCTATCATTTATTGAAATCGAAAGATTATAGTCTCTTAAATTCAATTCACTTCTAACTTTATCAAAAGCTAAGCTCATAAAGTAAGATAGGGCAATAAACACAGATACAGATACTGCTATTGAAATTACAGTAGTTCTATATTTTTTTCTATTTCTTTTTAAGTTTTTATATGAAATTGTTCCACCTATTTGGAAAAATTTTTCTATTATTTTTGGGCTCTTTATTTCTCTAGACTTTATTTTTATTCCACCACTATTCCTAATAGAATCTATCGGTGAAATTTTTGAAGCTTTGCTAGCACTTCTTAGTGAAGAAAGATATATTGTAGTAATTCCTAATAAAATTGCAACTATAAAAGCTTCAGTAGAAAATGATAAAACAAGCTTTAATCCTCGTGTAAACATATCACTTATAAAATAGTTACTAATTATTATAAGAATCCATGAAGCTAAAACACCCAATAGCAGCCCTAGAGGTATACCAATAATTCCAAGTATTGTCGCTTCAAAAAATACATTTTTCCTTATCTGTTTTTTAGTAGCCCCTATGCTTTTTAACATACCGTATTGTTTTGTTTTTTCTGTAATAGATATATCAAAACTATTTTTAATACAAAATACTGAAGTAAAAACAATAATTACACATACAACTATAGCAACCGTTCCAAGTCCTCCAACTGCACCGTCATCTAATGGATTATTTTCTAGTAAAATTAAATATGAATTTATATTATAACTGTATTTTGATTTTGAAACTTCATTTAAAATTTCCATAAATTCTTCAGAAGAGTTAAATTCACCGTATTCAAACTTTTGTAGTGTCTCTTTATTTATCTGCAATATATTTGCTGTTACATTTATATAATCCTTTGAACCATCTTTGGTATACTTGCAATAGGCATCAACTCTACCTGAAATTTCATCTTCATTTATTAGTGTTGCAAAAGTATATCCTGGAGCTGAATAATCTTCTATATTACTTGCAGGTCTTTCAATAATTCCTACTATTTTATAAGTTTTAGAAATAGCATTTATTATTTCCTCATTATTTTCTTCATTATAAGAGTTGCTTTGGTTTAACTCATACCCCTCGCTTACCCTCTTTCCAACATTAAGTGTAATCTTATCTCCAATGCCCAATGCAATTCTTCCGTTTGTTTTTAAATGTGTTGGTATTATAATTTCATCACTATTTTCTGGTAATCGCCCCTCTACTAACTTTACAGAAAGGTTTTGTAATGATTTTTTTGTAAATCCTTTTACAAATGCATAAGGTTTATATTTATTTTTTGATTCTTCAAGTCTTGCATACCCAATATCTTGCGTGAAAAACACATCTTGTATCTTTCTATTATTTTTTAATACATTAATTTCTTCTACTGCAACATCATAAAATGCAACATGAAAATCACCTTTTTCATATGTTTCAAACTTAATTAGTGATGTTATACAGCTACTATACATTGTTGCTACTGCTGTTATAAGTGCAACAGACAGCATTATACCAATAATAGTAACTACTGTTCTTTTCTTATTTAAAATAAGATTTTTTATTGTAAGTTTATTTAATAAATTCACTAATTATCACCTACAATCTTACCATCTTCAATTTTTATTATTCTGTCAGCAAATTTTGCAATCTCCATATTATGTGTTATCATAATAATCGTTTGGTTATAATCCCTATTAGATTTTTTTAAAAGTTCAACAATTTCATCACTAGATTTAGAATCTAAATTTCCTGTTGGTTCATCTGCAAGTATTAATGAAGGATTTGTTATTATCGCTCTTCCAATTGAAGTCCTTTGCTGTTGACCGCCGGATAATTCATTTGGAAGATGCCCTCTTCTATTTTCTAGTCCTAACACCCTTATCAACTCATTTAGTTTTTCATTATTTACATCTCTATTATCCAAGCTAAGTGGCAAAGTTATATTTTCTTCTACATTTAATATTGGTATTAAGTTATAGAATTGATAAATAAGACCTACCTGTCTTCTTCTAAATATTGCAAGTTCATCATCATTAAATTTATAGATATCCTTTCCATCTATAAAAACTTTTCCGGATGTTGGTCTATCTACTCCTCCTATTAGATGAAGTAGAGTTGATTTGCCGCTTCCCGAAGCACCTACTATTGCAACGAACTCGCCTTTTTCTACTTTAAATGACACATTATCTAGTGCTATAACCTTTGTCTGGTCTTTTCCATAAACTTTACTTAAATTTTCAACTCTCAATATTTCCATAAAAACTCACTTTCCTTTCTTACATTTATAGCATAACACATTCAAAGTGACAAGTAAGTGACTTTTAAAAATTTAGTACATTTTATATTCATATTTTAAATAACAAAAAATCAACCAGATTTATTTTCTGATCGATTCTTATATTAATTTTGTTCTATTTTTTGATTAGATACATCCTTGGTGCCGAAAGTGGGACTTGAACCCACACGGTATTGCTACCACCAGATTTTGAGTCTGGCGCGTCTGCCAATTCCACCATTTCGGCATAAAATATGAGTAGGCTTAAATCTACTCATAAAGTATAACATAAAGTTTAATTTTTTACAAGAATTATTTTGCAATTTTAAATTTTTCTAAACTATTTGGCTCATCTTTTTTGAAAAATCTTATTATTTTATTTTTCATATAATTTCTTTTATCTATTTCTTTTTGTTTAGCATCCTGCCTAGCTTTAATATAAGAATTAATAATATCTCTCATAGGAAGAAATGCACACTCAGCAGAGGCTTTTTTGATAAATTCTTCATCTAATTCAACAGCATATTCTAGTACAGCCATAGCCTTTTCATACTCTTTTAGCAATGCATAACATACTGATATTTTATAATATGCCTTAGGGCCATATGTCATAGAAGTGGTAACTTTTTTATATTCATTTATTGCTTCTTCATAACTACCTTTTCTTAAACAAAGTTCACCTACATTATAACTTGCGAGCAAAAATTCTGGTTTTATTTGTTCAGCTTTTCTAAATGCTTCTTCCGCCTTGTCAAAGTTTTCTACTTCTTGCTCTAACATTCCTATATTATAGTACATTTCATAAGCATCTTTATGTATTTTAACTGCTTCATTATAAGAAAAAATTGCTTCTAAAAATCTGCCTTGACTTGTTAGACAAATTCCTTTTGCTTCTTTTGCTTCATAAAAATCTGGTTTGCACTTTATAGCTTTATCAAACATTAAAAGAGCCGCTTCTTTTTTATTAGTTGAATCTAATACAATTCCATATTCATAATAAGATTTATAATCTTTATCGTCAAATTCTATTGCAAGTGCAAAAGAATCTCTTGAATTTATAAAATCTTTAAGGCCTTTATAACACATTCCAGCTAGATATAAAAGTTCATTATTCCTTCCATCAAGTATAACAAGCTTATTTATGTATTTTAAGGTTAATCTATAGTCTTTAACATTGTATGCTGACTTCATTTTGTAATAAATTATTTTTTTTGCAATTATAATATTTTTTGATTGTAAAACTACTACAATAGATGGGATTATTATTCCAAATAATAATATCGCTATTTGTGCATATATTGGTATAAATATGTCATAAATTGCAAAAGTTATATATAAAACAAATGATGCTACTAAAAATACTATCACAAACGCGTTTTCTGGTGCATATTTTTTCAAATAATTATAAGATAAAATATATAATAGTATAAACATAAATAGCATTATTCCTATTTTTTCAAATAACATAATTTCCTCCATTTATGTTAAGATTATACAACTTTTTATTCTATTTTTCAAGCGTTTTAGCAATCTTTGACAGGTTTAGACAAAATTAGTATAATTATTGACTAATTTAGTAATTTCTTGTATAATATAGAAGTTAAAAAAGGATGTGAAATTTAAATGTCAAAAACATTTAAAAACTTTTCAAATATAAAAAAGGTACATATGATTGGAATAGGTGGAGTATCAATGAGCGGTATAGCCGTAGTGCTTAAAAAAGCTGGATTTGAAGTAACTGGTTCTGATAGATCATATGGGGATATGACAGACATATTAGAACAAAATGGAATAAAAGTTTTTATTGGATCTAATGCTGAACTTGTAAAAGATGCAGACATTGTAGTATACACCTCTGCTATAAGTCAACACGATTCTGAATTTGTTAAAGCAAAATCTCTTGGTATTCCAACAATAGAAAGAGCTAAATTTTTAGGAATGCTCCTTGATAACTACGAAATTCCTATTTGTATTGCAGGTACTCACGGAAAAACTACCACTACCTCTATGACATCTTTAATTTTTATTGATGCAGGATATGATCCAAATGTTCAAGTTGGTGGAAAACATAAAAAGTTAGGTAATTTAAATTATAGGATCGGTAATTCAGAATATTTTATATTAGAAGCTTGTGAATATGTAGATAGCTTTTTAAATTTTCCTCACCACACTGCAACAATACTTAATATTGATGAAGATCATCTAGACTACTTTTCAGGAATTGAAGAAATAAAGCAATCATTTAAAAAATTTATACTAAACATAAAATCAAACGGCGTACTAGTTATGAATAAAGATGATATAAATTCTATGGATGTACTAAATCAAGTAAAAAAACAACTATTAAAAAAAAATGTATCAATTTACACATTTTCACTCAGTGACCCAACTGCTAACATCTATGCAAAAAATATATCTTGTAACATTAAAGGATTTTATTCATTTGATGTAACTGACAATGAAACTGGAAAGACATATAGCTACTACTTAACTGTTCCTGGAATTCATAATGTATATGATGCACTAGCCGCTATAACAACTGCACACGCCCATGGTATAAAATTTGAAGATATGAAGAAAACTTTAAATGAATTTTGTGGAGCAAAAAGGAGATTTGAACTTAAAGCTAACTTAGGAAATAACATTTTGGTATATGATGATTATTCACATCATCCCACAGAAATAAAGGCAACACTAGCGGCAGCCAAACAAAAACATCCTAATAAAATAATTGCTATCTTTCAACCTCACACATATAGTAGAACCAAAGAACTTCTAGATGACTTCTCTTCTGCCTTCTTTGATGCAGACGTTGTAATAATGCCAAATATTTATGCTGCAAGAGAAATAGATGATGGAAGTATTTCTTCAAAAGATTTGGTAAAAAGATTAAAAGAACAAAACCTAGATGCTCACTATATTGAAGATTTTTCTGAAATAGTAAAATATGTTAAGAGTATTGCACAACCAAACGATATAATTCTTACTCTGGGTGCGGGTGATGTAACAAAAATAAGTGATATGTTTTAAGATAAAAAAAGGATTACACTAATGTAATCCTTTTTAATTATATCTCTTCTATTTTGTTTATTGATAATCCAGTATAATCTGATATTTCGGAAATACTAACATTTTTTAATTTCATTTTCCTAGCTATTTCTATCTTTTCTTTAAGTCTGCTACCGGTTACCTTATTTTCTATTTCGGATTTTATTCTTTTAACTTCTGCTTTTGCTTCTTCTACTTCTGCTTTTGCTTCTTCTACTTCTGCTTTTGCTTCTTCCACTTCTGCTTTTGCTTCTTCCACTTCTGCTTTTGCTTCTTCCACTTCTGCTTTTGCTTCCTCTACTTCTGCTTTTGCTTCCTCTACTTCTGCTTTTGCATCTGCTATTAAGGTATTATATTCAAGATATGCTTCAAGTCGCTTTTCTGCCCTTCTTCTTAACTCTTCGTTTCCAAGCAG
>CAKPJL010000019.1 GCA_934162655.1 uncultured Clostridia bacterium
AACACTTTTGATTAAAAAAATAAGATAAAAACATTTATTACAATATAAAATATGCAAGTATTTTAATACAGCTTTTTCGTACTGTCAAGTATTTATTTATAATATTAACCTTTTTGACAAAACTAGTGGGGTTTTGACAAAAAAATAAAGTATAATTTATAGGTAGCATTATACTTTACTTTTTATATTTTCCTAAATTTTGCTATATAAAATCCCTCCATATAATCTGACGGAATAATTCTTATTGTTTTTTCTAACTCAAATTTATTATTTATTTTAAATCCTTTGTATGAATTTTTTATATCTGTTAGTGTTATATTTTGTAATTCTAAACTAAAATTAGATATTGCCCACAAAACTATATCTTCATTTTCTTCTTTGTTTAAAGTGCATGTTGAATATACAAGTATTCCACCAGGCTTTAAAGCTTCATATGCACTTTTTAAAAGCTTTTTTTGCATCTTTACTAATTCATTAACGGTCTTCTTCGACCAATTCTTATAACTTTGAACATTTTTTATATCAAATCTTCCTTCACCACTGCATGGAGTATCAAGTAATACTTTATCAAAGTTTTCTATGTTATTTCTTCCTATATATTCTCCTCTTCCATTGCTTACATCTATAATAGTAGCACCTTGTAGTAAAACATTATATTTAAGTCTTTCACACCTTATTTTATCTAATTCATTTGCTAAAATATATCCTTTATTATTCATTAGACAAGCTATTTGAGTAGTCTTACTCCCCGGTGCAGCAGTAAGATCAAGCACTTTTTCACCTTCTTTTGGGCATAGTACAAGTGGTGGAACCATACTAGACAAACTTTGCATATAAAAATAACCCTTTTCATATATTTCTAAGTTTTGTAACTCTTGTTCATTTTTGTTTTTTATTATTAATGCATCTTTATACCAAAGAACCCTTTCAAATTTAATGTTTAATTCCTTAAAGTAAGACATTAAACTTTGTATATCATATTTTATAGTATTCACCCTTACTGTTTGATACCTTTTAGAGCAAATTCCTCGTATAATATTATCTACTTGTCCATCTGTAAAGTTTTGATACAAGCTATCTATAAAATCACTGGGTAGTCTATTTCTTGCCTCTGTAATAGAAATCATATTTCCTCCTAATATAGAAAAATGAACTTAAATTGTTTTTTAAGTTCACTTATTTCTTGGCAGGGGCACTAGGAATCGAACCTAGCTCTGGAGTTTTGGAGACTCTTATTCTACCGATGAACTATGCCCCTATATTACAACAATAATATTGTAACATTTTTTATTTTTTTTTGCAACATATTTTAAGAAATTTTTATTAATTTAAAGCCTGTAAAATCACATGAAATCATTTTATGATCTATTGAATCTATTAATCCCTCTTTTACCATTTTATGTCCATACCCATGTAAATGTCCATATATGCAAAGTTTAACATTGTATTTTTTCATAATTTCTTCAAATCTACCACTACTATATGGTGGAAAGTGCATAGCGACTATAATTTGTTTGTCCGAATTTATTTTTTTTCCTTCTTTAAGCGAAAGCTCAAGCCTTCCCTCTTCACGTTTTATTATTCTTAAATTTTCTTCTTTATTTTTACCTTCAACTTCATCCCAACCACGAGTTCCACATATAATATAATTCTCTATTTCAAAAGCATTATTGTGTAATATTTTTATTGTACTAAAGCCATTTTCCAAAAGAAATTTTTCTACTTTTGTTTTTGTATTAAAATAATAATCATGGTTTCCCCTAAGAATTATTTTTTTTCCAGGGAGTTCATTTATAAATTTAAAATCTTTATAGGATTCTTCAAAATTGATTCCCCAAGAAATATCTCCTGCAATAATAACAGTATCATCATTTCCAACTTTTTTTTCCCAGTCTTTTTTTATTTTATCTTCATAATTATCCCATATTTTCCCGAATACATTCATTGGCTTATTTACACCAAAAGATAAATGAAGATCTGATATTGCAAATATAGCCATTACTTCCTCCTAATCCTCTATATTTAAGTTTGCAACTGCATTTAAATCAAGTTTATCTTGTATATTATAATACTTATTATTAATAAAATTATAATATGCAGCACATCCTACCATAGCAGCATTATCTGTACAGTATTTTAAATCTGGTAAGTATACTTCAAATGAATTTTTATTCGCTTCATCTTCTAGCATTTTTCTAAGAACACTATTGGCAGATACTCCGCCTGCAAGTGCTACCTTTTTTATATTTTTTTCTTTCATCACCCTAATAGTGTTAGAAACCAACTCTTCGCATACCGTTTGCTCAAAAGAACAAGCTAAATCTTCTCTTCTTAACTTTTCCTTTTCCTTATTTGCTAGATTAATTACTGCTGTTTTTATACCACTAAAACTAAAATCATAATTATCAAATCTAGTTTTAGGAAGCGTGTATGTTGGATTTCCTTTTTTTGCAAGATTGCTTACTTCAGGGCCTCCTGGATAACAAAGTCCTAAAACTCTTGCAACTTTGTCAAATGCTTCACCAACTGCGTCATCACGTGTTTTTCCAAGTATTTCGAATTTTGTATAATCATGGACAAATATTAAATGTGTATGTCCCCCTGACACAACAAGACATAAAAATTCAGGCTGTAAATCTTTGTAAGTTAAATAGTTTGCAGCAATATGTCCTGCTATATGATGTGTCGGCACTATTGGAATATTTAGACTATATGCTAAAGCCTTAGCATACGAAACTCCAACAAGCAAAGCACCTATAAGACCTGGCCCATATGTTACACCAATAAAATCTAAATCCTTAAAAGTGATATTTGCTTTTTTTATTGCCTCATCAACAACAAAAGGTATATTTGATATATGTTCTCTAGAAGCAATCTCTGGCACAACACCACCATACATTTTATGTATTTCAATTTGTGTTGACACAACATTTGATAAAACTTCTCTACCATCTTTTATAATTGCAACTGATGTTTCATCGCAACTTGTTTCTATCGTAAGACCTATCATATTTTTCTCCTTTAAAGTAGTATAAACCAAGATATAGCCCCCATTAAAATATTATATAATGGAGTAATTAGTAGTTGCCCAAAATCTGTTATGAAAAATATAAGAATTATATAAAAAGAGTACCTTTCTAAAATTTCCATAAATTTCTTAGCTTTATTAGGTAAAAAATAATATAAAACCTTAGAACCATCAAATGGTGGAAAAGGTAACATATTAAATATTGCAAATATTATATTAAATGATATAGCAAGATACATCATAGTAGTTAATGACTGGAATAATGATTGGTTTACATTATAAAGTCCAAACATACCAGTTTTAAACATTATTTTAAATAAAAGTGTAAATATTATAGCAAGTACCAAATTAGAAAGTGGACCTGCAAGTGCAACAAGCATATTATCTCTTCTTTTATTTTTAAAATTTCTATCATCTACTAAAACAGGTTTTCCCCAACCAAACCCAAAAAGTGCTATACAAATAAATCCAAAAAGATCAATATGTGCAAAAGGTTGTAGGGTTAAACGTCCAAATAATTTTTGTGATTTATCTCCAAGCTTATATGCCGTATACGCATGAAAATACTCATGTATAGAAAGTGATATTAAAAGTGCTGGAAGTGTATATAAAAAACTTATAAGCCCCTCTGTTGTAAATATATTAAACAATAAACTCAACTCCTAATTAATAATATATATTTTAACTCAAATTTCGCCTTTTTTCAATATAAATTTAAATTTATAGTTATACATCTTCTATTTGCCAATCGATTGGCTCCATAGAGTGCCTTTTTAAAAATTCATTTGTCTTTGAAAAATGTGAACAACCTTCAAAACCGTATTTAACAGAAAAAGGACTTGGATGTGATGATGTAAGTATTAAATGTATAGGGTTTGTTATAAGTTTTGCTTTCTCTTTTGCAAAATTCCCCCATAGTAAAAATACAACTGGTGTATCTTTTTTATTAATTTCTTCTATTATTTTATCTGTAAAAATTTCCCATCCTTTATTTTTATGAGATGCTGGTTTGTCCTTTTCTACCGTAAGTACGCTATTAAGTAAAAGAACTCCTTGTTTTGCCCACTTATATAGATAACCGTTATTTGGAATTTTACATCCGAGATCACGATTTATTTCTTTATAGATATTTTCAAGTGAAGGTGGCACTTTAACTCCTACATTTACTGAAAAACACATACCATGTGCCTCTCCTACACCATGGTATGGATCTTGACCTATTATTACTACTTTTACTTTATCATATGGTGTACTTTGCAAAGCAAAAAATATATTCTTTCTTGGAGGGAATATAGTCTTCGTCTTATATTCTTTATCTACAAATTCATGTAACTTCTTATAATAATCTTTCTTTGATTCCTCTTCTATTATATTTTTAAAATAATTCATTTTACCACCAATATAAGTATAGCACAACTATAAATATACTTCAAGTTTTAATTTTTTATTGACTTTAATTAATATAGGTGATATAATATTTACATAATATTTCAAGGAGGGTTAGACTAATGTCAAACTTTGTTTTAGTGCTGGTTAATTTAACACAAATAATTTTTACGCTTAGCATATTATTTTTGTTATTTTCTAACCTGCGCAGCAAAGATGTCAAAAAATGCTTTTTTAGAAGATGTATAGTTATAATTATACTTGTAATAAAAATACTATTGAGTAGTAAATTTTCACCTGATGAACCCTTAACGCTCTATCTTATAGGATTAATCGTCATAGCAATATGTGGTATTCCTGAAATCCACCATATTTATAACAATAAAGATAAATAAAGATAAAAACTCCCCTTACAAGGGGAGTTTTTTTATAAATCAACTTTGTTTTTGATTTTAAGGAGTAGCTTTATTCTTTTTTTTGCACTTAATAAATCTGTTACATTTCCATGTCCTGGATATACTTTTATGTATTCTTCACCAAACATATTAAATATTTTCCTTAATGAACTTAGCATTTCATCAAAAGATGAAGTGTCAAGATCACATCTTCCATAACAATTATCAAATATCGTATCTCCTGTAAATAAACTTTTAGAGTTCTTTTCATATATACACAAAGAACCAGATGTATGTCCTGGTGTATGTATTAGCTTAAAACTCATACTTCCTACACTAAAACTATATGAGTCACTAACACAAAGTATTTTATCATTACTAATATGCTTTACATCCATATCATTTAAAATATATGCACAGTTTGAAATTGGATTGCTTAGTTTTTCTACATCACTTTTTTCTATAATCATTTTACATTTATACTTATCTATAATATCTTTTGCTGCTCCAATATGGTCAGCATGAGAATGAGTAATAATTATATAATTAATGTTTAGACCAAGTTTGTCTATATTTTTAATAATTAAATCTTTTTGATCGCCAGGGTCTATTAAAACAGCCTCTTTTGACTCTTCATATACTAAATA
Organism: uncultured Clostridia bacterium; assembly: GCA_934162655.1. Taxonomy (GTDB): domain Bacteria; phylum Bacillota; class Clostridia; order TANB77; family CAG-465; genus CAG-465. The sequence goes on from CAKPJL010000019.1 coordinate 5,457, forward strand.
CGAATTAGTAACATGTTCTAGTCCATTTATCTTTACTTCTATTTTTTCTACATTAATCACTTTACTTTATCCTTCCCACATCGTATACTGCATCAATTTTTCTAAGCATTTTAATTACACTTTGAAGTTTATCGTTATTTGGTACAACGACGCTAAGTTCTATTTTCATTTCTCTTTGGTCACTACTTTTAGAATTTATAGAATTTACATTAATCTTTAACTCTTTAAGCTTTAAAATAATATCTGTTAACACACTATCACAAGTATTTGCATATACGCATATTTTAGTCTCAAAGTTTCCTTCTATTTTTTCTCTCCATTTTACATCAATTTTTCTTTCAGTGTTTTTATAAGTGCCTAAATTTTTACAATCTTTTCTATGTATAGAAACTCCATTTGAATTAGTAATATATCCTACTATTTCATCTCCTAGAATCGGATTACAGCATTTTGCAAATTTTACTAAACAATTATCTATATTCTTTACTATGACTAAGTTTTGATCATTTTTTATTACATTTTTTTTCTTCTTTTCTTCTACATTGCTACTCTTTATATTATATTTTTCTTCATATATTTCTAACAGCTTGTGTACTACTCTTTTTACAGTAATACTACCAAAACCTATACTGCAAAAACATTCATCTAAGTTGTTAAAGTTATTCTTCTTTAACATATTTTCAATATTTTCCTCATCACTTGTAAATTCTTTTGGTAAATTTAATCTTTTAATTTCTTTTTCAAAGGCTTCCTTTCCTCTTTGCACATACTCTAAGTTGTTATTTTTCTTTAAATATGAAGTTATTTTATTTCTTGCAGATGAAGTTTTAACAAACTTTAACCAATCTATACTTGGTCCATTAGAGTTATCTGAAGTTATTATTTCTACTATATCTGTATTTTGTAATTTTGTAGATATTGGAACAATTCTTGAATTAATTTTTGCTCCTATCATTTTTTCTGCGACTTTTTGATGTATCATATATGCAAAATCAATTATAGTAGATCCTTTTGGGAGTGGAATTATATCACCTTTTGGGGTAAATACAAATACTTCTTCTCCAAATAATTCAGACTTTATCTTAGAAATATTATCATCATTAAAATCACTTTTGTTTTCTTGTTGCACTTCAAGCAATTTTCTTAACCATATTATCTTTTTATCTTCTAAATCTATTTTTGATTTTTTTTCTTTATATGCAAAATGTGCAGCAATTCCATAATCAGCTACCCTATGCATATCCCAAGTTCTAATTTGTACTTCAAAAGGTTTTGCACCTTCTCCAAATACTGTCGTATGAAGGGATTGGTACATATTAGTTTTTGGCAACGCAATATAGTCTTTAAACCTACCTGGAAGAGGTTTATATTTATCATGAATTAAACCAAGAACACTATAACAATCTTTAATTGAGTCAACAATAACTCTAATAGCTAGTAAATCAAATAGATCATCTACCTTACAATTTTTTTGTTTTATTTTCCTATAAATACTATAAAAATGCTTTGGTCTACCATATACAGTAGCTTTTATATTTTCCTTTCTAAGCATTTGATTAATTTCTTTTATTCTATCTTCAATATACTTCTGCCTTGCCTGTTTTTTTTCGTCTATTTGTGCTTTTATATCCATATATTCTTTTTCATATAATACTCTAAAAGAAATATCTTCAAGCTCAGATTTTAAATAAGACATTCCGAGTCTATGTGCAATTGGAGCATAAATATATAAAGATTCCTTTGCCATATTCTGTCTATATTTTTCTTCCATTTCAAATATGTTCTTCATATTATAGAGTCTATCTATTAGCTTTATAATTACAGCTCTTATATCTTTACCAATTGCAAGGAACATTTTTCTTAAAATTTCTACATCCTTATTATACTTTGAACCATAATTTAAACATGAAAGTCTTTCAACTGTCTTTACCATATTTAGCACTTCTATGCCGGCAATTTTTTCTATATCATCTCCTGAAAAATCTTCCAATTTTATTGTCTCATGTAAAAGTGCAGCATATATTGTATCTTCATCAAGTCTTAATTTTGCAACTTCACAAGCCACCCCAATACAATGTTCATATATCGTTATAGAGCTATATCTTTTTTTGTTTTCATATTTTCCTTTTATATATACTAATATTTCATTTAATTTTTCAAAATTACATTTTATATTTTCTTCTTTTATTATACTAAAAAGTTTATTTTCATTTTCCTCTTGCACGAAAAATCACCACCCTTTAATTTAAAGATTTATTAAAGTCTTCTAACAGCAATTGTATCGTTTTTTTACCATTAAAGTCGTTAACATCTACTTGACATACTATGTCAATTTTTTCTCCGATTAAGATTTCATCTCTTCTATCTCCCATCAAAAATCCAACGGCATCAATTAACTTGTTTTTATCTTGTAAAACAAGTTTTAAGTGTTTACCTTCACCAATTTTTCTTACTGCTTGCACCTTTAAGCCTTTATATATAAAAAGTGGAGGTCTATTAGACTGACCATAAGGTTTTATTTTATACACATCTTTTAATAGTGACACATTTAGGTCATCTAAACTTATTTCCATATCTATATCAATTACTTGTTCTAGAGTTTTTCCATCTAAAATTTTGAACACCATATCGTCAAAATGTTTTATAAAATCTTCAATTTTTTCTTCTTTAAGACTAAGACCAGCAGCAAGTTCATGGCCACCAAATTGTATAACATCCTCTCTACATTTATCTAAAACTTCATATATAGAAATACCTTTCGGGCATCTACCAGAGCCTCTTATAACACCATTTTCATTTGTTAGAAGAATAACTGGTTTATTATAAATATTTACAAGTCTTGAAGCAACGATTCCAATCACTCCACTATGCCATGATTTATCATATATTACTATTGAATTTTTTTGATAAATACCAAATTCATTAATTTTACAAATAGCACTATCAAATATTTCTTTTTCAACCTGTTGCCTTTTAGAATTTAACTTATCAAGTGTAATTGCAAGTTCTCTTGCTTTTTCATAGTCTTCTTCCAAAAATAATTTAACTGCAAGAGATGCATTTCCCATTCTACCACATGCATTTATCCTTGGAGCCAGTCCAAAAGATATCATTGTACTATCTGTATTTTTAAACTTAGTAAGCTCGAGCAAGGCCATAAGACCTACATTTTTTGTTTCTTTAATAAGGTTTATTCCATATTTGGTTATGACCCTATTTTCATCAAGTAAAGATACTATATCAGATACTGTTCCTATTGCTACTATATCTAAATACTTTAAATAACTATCCTTACCCAATTTTAACTTTTTACAAAGTGCTACAATACATTTAAATGCTACCCCTACACCTGCAAACATTTTAAAATAAGATGTGTCATCTTCTTGTTTGGGATTTATTATGCAAACAGAGTCTGGTAAGATTTTTGCACACTCATGGTGATCTGTTATGCACATGTCTATTTTTAAACTTTTGGCATACTCAGTTTCCTCTACGGCAGTTATTCCACAATCAACCGTAATAACTAGTTTTGCACCATTTGATGCTATTTCTCTTAAAGCTTCCTTATTTACACCATAACCTTCTATGAGCCTATCTGGCAAATAATACATGACATCTGCACCTATACTTTTTAAAAATTTATACATTATAGTTATACTAGTTATCCCATCAACATCATAATCTCCATATATACATATTTTTTCATGATTATTTACAGCAAACATTACCCTTTCTACAAATTTTTCCATATCTTTTATATCAAATGGATCTCTTAGATCATCAATTGTTCCATTTAAATACATTTCTATATCTTTTGGTTTAATATCTTTTGAGATTAAAAGCTTTGCCATAACAGATGAAATATTAAATTTATTTGAAATCTCTTTTACTTGTCTTTTTTCATATTTTTTTACATTCCATATTTTTTGCATTTTTTCTCCTCTAACTATAAATTTTCTAGCTATATTTTACTACAATTTTCTACAAAAATAAAGAATTAATAACAATTAAGGAGAAAAAGTTTAAAACTAACTCTTTCTCCTCAAATTTATATATATTTTTTTACTATATGCAAATATAAAATTATATACAAATATCCTATTAAAAATCCACCAACTACATCACTTGGGAAATGTACACCAAGACATACTCTAGATATTCCAATTAAAATGGTTAGAAATACTGTTAATATTAAACAAGTCACTTTTATACTGCTATTTTTTATATATTTTATTATGATAAAGGCCAAATAGCCATAAAACGCGACTGCAAGCATAGAGTGTGCACTAGGGAAGCTATATCCACTCTCATCAATTAACATGTAATCAAGTGGCCTTTGGCGTGCAACTATATTTTTTATTATTGTATTTAATAAATAACATATCACTAAATCTAAGAGAAAGAATATTCCTATTTTCTTATTTTTACCAGTTAAAATTACTAATAAAATGGTAAGTAAAAAGATAATTGCAGAACATGAATTGGTTATAATTTTCATTGCCTCTATTGTGCTATAACTCATATTCTTAGTTACATTATAAACTATATAATTATCAATTCTAGTAATGCCATTTATATAAAATAATACTAATATAGAACTCATAATTATTATTGGCAAAATAAATATAATAGCCTTTTGCATATTTTTCATTACTTTCCTCCTTTGTTTTATAAAATAATATTACTTTACTTTTACATTTTCTTGTCCAAACATAAGTGATAGTTTATTTATTGTATAGTTATTAGAATTTAGCCATGCCTGCCTTGGAAGTAATTTTAGTTTGTTTGTTCCTTCATAAAAAATGTATATAGGAACATTTCCTCTAAATTCACCACTTAAATTTTTTATAGCAAATATTACATTTTCTTCTAATTGAAACTTATCTTTTGGCAATTTTACATATATTTTTGTACTCTTTTCCAATTTGGATATATTAGATATTAATATTTTTGGAAGTTCTCCTTCCTTGTAAGATATTTTTCCTTCAAATAAAAGCACCTTCCCTACTTTTAAGTCATCTAAAAATTTGTAATATGTATTTGAAAAAGCGACTGCTTCTATTATACCTGTTTCATCTTCTACTTCTAAGAACATCATTTCTTTTCCTGCTTTGGTTACAAGTATTTTTGTTTTTATTATAATACCGCAAAACTTTACTTGTTTATCATTAAATAAATTATAGTTTTCTTCTACATTTAATATCTCACAAGATTTTGCTCTTTTTTCTAATTTGTTAATTTCTTGCATATATTCGTCTAATGGATGACCTGATATGTATACTCCTGTCACTTCTTTTTCCATATTTAAAATTTCTTGTTTAGTTGGTTTTAAATTAGATTTTTTTATTACAATATCATCTTTTATCTCATTTTGTGTTTGATTTAGGGAAAACATATCTATTTGATTTATGTAATTGTTTTTTCTAATACCTGCTATACTATCAACAATTCCTTCAAAAGAAGAAAGCAAATCAAATCTATTTATATTTTCATCTAGACTGTCAAAGCAACCAGCCTCAATTAAACTTTCTATACATTTTTTATTTACTTGCTCTGTTGACACTCTTTTTACAAAATCAATAAATGAAATAAATTTGCCATTTTTTTTTCTTTCTTTAATTACCTCTTCTATTGCATTTAAACCAACATTTTTTATTGTAACAAGAGCAAATGTAATACTACCATTTTGTACACTAAATTTTTCGTAACTTTCATTAATATCTGGTTTTAAAATTTTTATACCTAATTTTTTGCACTCACTTATATACTCAGAAATTTTGGGTAAATTTCCAATAAAACTATTCATAGTCGCAGCAAAAAATTCTTCCTTGTAATGTACTTTTAAATATGCTGTTTTATATGCTACTACTGCATAACATGCTGCATGTGATTTATTAAATGCATAATTTGCAAAATCAGATATTTCATCAAATATTTTATTTGATGATTCTTCATCTATTCCATTTTTTTTACATCCCAAAATGAAATCTTTTCTCTCATTATTTAAAACATCTGCTTTTTTCTTTGCCATAGCACGCCTTACTAAATCTGCTCTTCCAAAAGAATAGTTAGCAAGCCTCCTAAATATTTCCATTACTTGTTCTTGATATACCATACATCCATTAGTAACACTAAGTATTGGTTCTAGTGATTCATGTATATAAGTTATACTATCTGGTGAATGCTTATTTTTAACATACCTATCTATTTGATCCATAGGTCCTGGTCTATAAAGTGATAAAACAACTATTATATCTTCAATATTATCTGGTACAACTTTTTTTAGTACATTTCTTATACCTTGACTTTCAAGCTGGAATACCCCATCTGTATTTCCTTTTTGGAGCAATAAATATACATCTTTATCATCATATTTTTCTCCAAAATCAACTTTTTCTCCTCTTGTAATGCTTACTAGATCAATTGTATCCTTTATAACAGTTAATGTTCTAAGTCCTAGGAAGTCCATTTTTAGAAGCCCTAGCTCCTCTAATAAATTCATCGTATATTGTGTTGAAATACCTTCATCTGACATATAAAGTGGTACATATGAAGAAACTTCTTCTTTTGTAATTACAACTCCTGCCGCATGTGTTGAAGCATGTCTTGGCAGTCCCTCCAAACGTTTTGCGATATCAATTATTTTTCTTGCATTTTCATTTTCCTCATATAGTGTATATAATTCATTTGATTCTTTTAATGCCCTATCTAGTGTCATCTTTAATTCTTGTGGAACTAATTTTGCTATCATATCTGTTTCTTGGTATGATACCCCAAGTGCCCTTCCAGTATCACGAATGACTGCACGAGCCGCTAGTGTACCAAAGGTTATGATTTGTGCCACATGATCTTTTCCGTATTTTTTTGCTACATAATCTATTACTTCCCCTCTTCTTTCATAGCAAAAATCTATATCAAAATCTGGCATACTTACTCTTTCAGGATTTAAAAACCTTTCAAATATCAGATTAAACCTAAGTGGATCAATTTCTGTAATACCAATAAGATATGCACATATAGATCCTGCCCCACTACCTCTTCCAGGGCCAACTGCAATTCCTACACTTTTGGCATAATTTACAAAATCCCATACAATTAAAAAATAGTCAACATATCCCATTTTATCTATAATTTCTATTTCGTAATTCATTCTTTCTATTGCTCTTTTTTTTATTATTGTATCTTTATATTTTTCATCTAATCCTTCTATACATAAATTTTTAAAGTATTCCTTGTGACTTATATCTGCTTGTATCTTAAACTCTGGAAGTATAGTTTTTCCAAATTGTAATTCTACATTACACTTATCTGCAATTTTTACTGTATTTTCTATTGCTTCTTTTAAGTAAGAAAATTCTTCTGACATTTGCTCTTTAGTTTTTACATAAAATTCATTTGTTTTAAAACTAAGTCTATCTTCTTCTTGCATAGTTTTTCTAGTTCCGATACAAAGAAGAACTTCGTGGGTATAATAGTCCTCTTCGTTTAAATAGTGACAATCATTTGTTGCTACTAATGGAATATTAAGTTCTTTTGATATTTCTATTAATTTTTGATTTACAAGCAATTGTTCACGGAGTTTGTTGGATTGTACTTCTAGATAAAAATCATCTCCAAATATTTCTTTAAACTCTTTTGCACTTTCTTTTGCACCATTTATATTATTGTTTAAAATCTTTCTTGGAATTTCACCTGCAATACATGCTGAAAGACATATAATTCCCTCACTATATTTTTTTAATAATTCTTTATCTATTCTAGGCTTATAATAAAAGCCCTCTGTATATGAAATAGATGAAAGTTTTACTAAATTTTTATATCCTACATTATTTTTGGCAAGAAGTATTAGATGATTTGGTTCAGAATCTATTTTTGTTTCCTTATCTAAATGGGATCTTTTAGCAACATAAGCCTCCATACCAATGATTGGTTTTATGTCATTTTTTACACATTCTTTGTAAAAATTGACCACACCAAACATATTGCCATGATCTGTAATTGCAACTGCACTCATTTTATTTTCCTTTATTTTTTTAATCAGTTCATCAATTCTTATTGCTCCATCAAGCAGACTATATTCGGTATGCATATGTAAGTGTACAAAATCCAAAACATCTCACCCCACTTTTTTTAGTATTATATCAAAATTGTCTTTACAAATCAACCTTATATATTTAGTACATAATACAAAACAAATTAAGCATAAAACACTAAACGTATTTTATGCTTAATATAAGTTATTTCTTTTCTATTTTCTTTTTACTAGATAACTTTTCTACTTCTCTTTTATCTTCTTCTATTTCAGGTATATCCTCTTTTGAAGAAGAACTAAACTCATTTATTTCTGCACTATATTTATAGTTCAACCATATCTTTATCATTGCAATCACTGGAACTGCAATAATCATTCCAACTACTCCCATAAGTAAGTTAAAAACTGTAAGACCAGCAAGAACTACTACTGGATGAAGATCAACTGATTTTGCAACAATATTTGGTTGAAGTATATTTGCGTCTATAATTTGAACAAGAAGTAAACATACAAACGTTATAAGGGCAAATACTGGCCCACCTATTGTAAATGCGTATACTGCAACTATAAGTTCAGAAAGTAATGCACCAATATAGGGAATTAAATTTAGAACAAATATTATAGCACCAAATAACATTGCATAATCTATTCCCAAAACTAAACATACAACTATCGTAAGAATTCCCACTACCAAACTGTCAAGTATTATACCTTTTATATACGAAGTTAAAGTTACATCCATTTCGTTTATCATTTTATATCTGTTTGACCCTTTTTTATTTCTAGAAAAGAATGTAATTATACCGGATTTAATTTTATCCATATCTTTAACCATAAAAAATGATACTACTATTGTGGTAAATATACTTACTATTACGCTTAATATACTTTGTACAGTATTAATTGAAAAGTTTAATATATTTCCCAAATACCCTTGTACAAAATCAAGATTTTTAATACTTTGTGCTATATCAATTTCTTGTTCAATTCCTAAATTATTTTTTAAGAACTCATTTAACTTTGTCATTCCTGTGTCGTATAGTGTCGGAAGTTCTTTTATCATACTACCTAACTGTTCAACAAACATCGGAACTATTAAAGATAATATACCAATTAACACTCCATATATAATAACAAGTGATATTACAGCAGAAATTCCTTTTCCAAGTCCCAATTTTCTTAACTTATTAGTAAGCGGCATAGAAATCCAACAAATGATTAATCCTATAAAAACTGGAAATAATGCTACCAAACAGTCAACTATTTTATCCATAATTCCTAAATTTTTAAGGAAATAAAATATTCCTATTATTGCACCAATATACATTGCCTTATTTAAAAATTTAAAATCAAAACTAGTTTTTGCCTCTTTCAATTAAAACACATCCTTAAAATTTATTATACGCCATTATAAAACTAATGTCAATATACTAAATTTGTAACAAAATATATTATTTTGCATAAATATAACAGTCTTATAAATTAATTCTAAGACTATTAATATTATTACTCAGCAAACTGTGAATTATAAAGTTTTGCATATTTTCCATCAAGTTTTAATAACTCTTCATGCTTTCCACGTTCAACTATTCTTCCATGTTCCATAACAAGTATTATATCTGCATTTTTTATAGTAGAAAGTCTATGTGCGATTACAAAACTTGTTCTGCCTTCCATAAGTCTATTCATTGCTTCTTGTATCAACTCTTCTGTTCTAGTATCCACATTACTAGTTGCCTCATCTAATATAAGTATTGGAGAATCTGCAAGTATTGCACGGGCAATTGTAAGTAATTGCTTTTGGCCACTTGAAATGTTTGTTGCATCATCATTTAGTAAAAAGTCATATCCTCCTGGTAATGATTTTATAAAATGATCTGCATGGGCTAAGTATGCTGCTTGCCTTAATTCTTGATCTAGTGCATCTTCTTTTGCATACCTTAAATTTTCTTTTATGCTACCTTTAAATAGCCATGTATCCTGAAGTACCATAGCAAACATACGCCTTAAATCATGACGACTAATATCATATATAGAAACTCCATCTATTTTTATATCTCCTGAATCTATGTCATAAAATCTCATAAGTAAATTTACTATTGTCGTTTTGCCAGCTCCTGTTGGTCCAACTATTGCAACAGTTTGACCAGGTTTTACATCTAATGTCCAATCCTGGATTAATTTTTGGTCTTTTTTATAACTAAATGAAACATTTTCACACTCTACTCTTCCTCTAACCAATTCTAGCTTTTTAGGTGTTTTTGTTTCAAGTTTTTCTTCTGCCTCATCTAATATCTCAAACACTCTTTCAGCCGAAGCAACAGTAGACTGAACCATATTTAGCATATTAGCTACTTGTGCAATAGGTTCTGTAAATTGTTTTACATATGATATAAATGCTTGTATATCCCCTACTGTCATTTTACCTTCTATCGTAAATTTTGCACCAAGTACACATATTCCTACATATGCTAAATTATTTACAACATTTATAATAGGCATCATAATTCCTGATAAAAACTGTGCTTTCCATGATACCTTATATAGTTCATCATTAGTTTTAGAAAATCTTTTTATTTCTTCTGCTTGCATATTATATGTTTTTACTACTAAATCAGCAGAATATGTTTCTTCTATTTGTGAATTTAATTCTCCTAAAATTCTTTGTTGTGCTATAAAGTATTTTTGCGATGATTTAACTATTATTCCAACAAATATAAAACTAACTGGAATAATTAATACTACTATTACAGCCATGGTTACATTTATGGAAAGCATCATAACTAGAATTCCTATAAGTGTAAATACTGAGTCTAACATTTGAGTTAAACTTTGTTGTAGCATAGTACCAATATTATCAATATCATTAGTTATACGACTTAGAAGTTCTCCATGAGTATGATTGTCAAAAAATCTTAAAGGAAGTCTATCTAACTTCTCATCAACATTTTTTCTTAAATTATAAGTTACCTTTTGAGAAATATATGCCATTATCTTATTTGATATATACATCAAAATTCCACTTGCTATATAAAGTCCTAATGTAATTAGAAGAATTTTTCCAATATAACTATAATTAAATTCAGGTTTTTCAAATATTTTTACATTCCTTAAATTATCTGGTATTTCTTTTGAACTATTTGCATCAATAAAACCTCTTTGTATTAAATCATTTACAGTCATATCTTTTGGCATTGTACTTTTTATACTTTCTTCAACATTTGCAAGTGCATCATTTACCTTTTCATAAATTGCTCTTGCAATTATGTTGTTTGATAGTTCGGTTGTAGCCCTTCCAAGTATTTTTGGAGACACAACAGATAAAATAGTAGAAATTATTAACACCAAGCATACTATAATTATTGCTTTATTATATTTACCAATATACTTTACAAGCCTCTTTAGACTCCCTTTAAAGTTCTTTGGCTTATCTTTTGGTGATCCCATTCCCATTTTTGCTGGTCCTTTTTTCTTTTCTTTATTTTCCATTTGATGTTGCCTCCTCTAATGTGATTTGAGATAATACAACTTCTCTATATTCTTTGCAACTTTCAAAAAGCTCTTTATGAGTACCAACACCTAATATTTTACCATCTTCTAGATATATTATTTTGTCGGCATTAAGAACTGTACTTACACGTTGTGCTACAATTATTTTTGTAGAAGTTTTTATATTATTATATAATGCATCCCTTAGAACCCTATCTGTTTTATAATCAAGTGCAGAAAAACTATCATCAAATATAAAGTATTCTGGATTTTTAACTATTGCACGTGCTATACATAAACGTTGCTTTTGACCGCCAGAAAAATTAGTTCCACCTTGTGATACTTCTTCTTCAAGTCCGTTTTTAAGTGAACCAACAAATTCTTTACTTTGAGATATTTCAAGTGCACGTTCTATATCATCTTGCGTTGCATCACCTTTTCCATACATTAAATTTTGCTTTATTGTACCAGAAAATAACATAGCCTTTTGTGGCACATATCCAATTAGATTCCTTAAAAACTCTATTTGTAAATCCTTGATATTTTTTCCGCCTACTAATATTTCACCCTCTTGTATATCATAAAGTCTTAACATAAGTGAAATAAGTGCAGTTTTGCCACTCCCTGTTCCACCAATTATTGCAAGTGTCTCTCCCATACCTATTTTAAATGATATATTTTCAAGTACAGGCTCATCACCATCTGGATATGTAAAAGTGACATTTTTAAATTCTAAGCTTCCAATTTCTTTAAGTTCTTCTTTGCTTTTTATACTACCATTATCCTCTATTGAAGAAGTTAGTGCTAAAACTTCATCTATTCTTTTTCCAGATACAATTGCACGAGGAATATTAATAAACATCATTGCAACAAATATTACAGAATATAATACCTGCATAGCATACTGTATAAATGCCATAAGGTCTCCTATATTAAGAGATGCATTATCTATTAATGGAGTACCAATCCATATTATTAATATTGATGATATATTTATTACAAAAAATATTACTGGTAGCAATAAAACTATTATATATGAAGCTTTTAGTGTTACATCATATATTTCTTTGTTTACACTATCATATCTATTTCTTTCATACTCTTCTTTTCCAAAAGCTCTAATTACTCTTACACCGGTTAATTTTTCAGTTACGACTTGGTTTAGTTTATCGCTTAACTCTTGTGATTTCGTAAAAAGTGGTAACACTTTTTTAGCAAGTATAAATATTATTACTGCCATTATAGGAATCACTACTGCAAGTATAATAGAAAGTTTGGCGTTTGTTGAAATAGACATTATAATTCCACCAATACACATAATTGGTGCCATTGCCATCATTCTAAGTGCCATTAAAACTAAATTTTGAACTTGCGTTACATCGTTAGTTGTCCTAGTTATAAGCGTTGCGGGTGACATTTTTTTAAACTCTGTGTTTGAATAGCTTTCTACTTTTTCATATACTGCTTTTCTTAAATTTTTTCCATATTTAGATGAAATTTTAGAAGCAATAAAAGTAGCAAAAATGGCAGCAACCGCTGAAGCTAAAGTTACAATTATCATCTTATAACCATAATTCCATATAACATCTGTGTCTTGCTTTATTACACCATTATTTAAAATATTTGACATTAAATTTGGCAGATATAAATTAAGTATTGCCTGAACAAATGTAAACATGAGTCCAAGTACAATGAAAAACCAATAAGGCTTTATAAAATCTGTTACTTTTTTCATTAAATTCCTAAATCTCCTTTACTTATTTTGTATCTCAAATTTTTTTAATATATTTTCTACTAGGCAATAGTTTGTTACTATACCGACACCACCTGGAACAGGTGTTATAGCACCAACTTTACCTTTTATATTTTCAAAGTCAACATCACCTGTTATTTTTCCATCTATAAAATTTATTCCAACATCAACAATAATACTACCTACTCTTATATCTTTTTCCTTTAAGTAATTTGCCTTTCCTATTGCAACAACAACAATATCTGCTTTTTTTGTTTCCTCTGCTACATCACTTGTCTTAGAATGACATAGTGTAACAGTACCATTTCTTGCTATAAGTTCTAATGCAAGAGGTTTCCCAACTATATTGCTTCTGCCAAGCACTACTACTTTTTTTCCCTCAACAACTACTCCATAGTAATCTAGTATGTCTGTTACTGCTTTTGCTGTACAAGGAACTATTTTATTTTTATCATTTAAAAATAACATTCCAAGATTTTTAGTAGTTACTCCTTCTACATCTTTTTTAGGATCAATATCATCTATTAATGTCTTTAACTTTTTTGGAAGGGGTTGTTGGAACATTATGCCTGTTATACTTTCGTCTTCATTTATTTTTCTAAAGCATTTAGTAAATTTATCTTCGTCCAAAAAATCAAAGCATTCTACTTTTATATTAAATTTTTCACATATTTTAACTATCTTTTTTACATATGATTTGCTTGCTTCATCTGTATTGCATGATAAAACAGCAATTTTAGGATTCTTATTATATTTACTACACAAAAAATTAGATACTTCTAAAAGCTCTTCTTCTTTTTTTTGTGCTACTTTTTTTCCATCTAATATAACCATATAATTCCTCCTACTATTTTAGTAAATTGTTTGTATATTTTAATATTTTCTCTTTAATTTCATATGCGTCGTCTAAAATATTCAAATACTTATTTTTCATTTTTTCTATATAATTTTCGTCTTCAATATTTTGTATATTTATTTTAATATTAGTTATAGATGATTCAACGCACGAATATGCCATATAAGCTCCAATTTCAAAATCACTAACAAGCATTAGATTACCAACTTTACTAACATTTTCCACTAAAACAAGTACTTTATATGATAATTCTAATACTTCAAAACTAAAATCAACTGCCCTTTGTAATATTTCTTCATACTCATCTTTCTTTTCATTTTTTGTCTTATAAAAAAATAATATTTTTTCTAATATTTGTTTATCTTCATCTATTGAATCTAAACTCTGAATCTTTAAGTTTTCAGCTTCATCAAGTAATTTTTTTGCCTGTTCTTCCACATTTATATACTTTTTTTTACCAATGGTTAAGTTACAAATGTACTCCATAAGTGAACAAACAGAAGCAAGATTTAGTCCTATAATACTTCCTCCACCCATCTGTACTTGTTTTGAGCTTAAAGCGTATAAAAAATTATTTATTGTTTCATCCATATACATATTAAATCACCTCTAAAATTTAATAATTCAAGTACATATTATATAACTAACATGCAATTTTTGCAAGAAAAATCGTTCGACACTACATACTTTTCACAAAATTTTTATATATCTGATATCTCATAAATCGCTCTTGCACCACATGATAGCAAGTAGTTAGAAAAATATGCATTTTTATCTAATATGTTATTTGGTAAAATTGATATTTCTTTTCCTTGTTCTAGCAAAGAGTCAACTATTAATGCTATTTCTTTTTTGTATTTTGAATTAATCAAAACAAGTTCATCACACATACACGATATGTTATAATATAAATTACCTGTAATAAAAATATATAAATTATTTTTTATAAAATTCTGTTTTAATATGTTGCTTAAATCCTCTACTATTATTTGATCACTTAATAAAGTATTCTTAGCGTCAACATTAAGTAAAACATTATTTTTAATTGATATCTGTTTTATAATCATGTTTTGTATTTCTAATATTTCTTTGGAATTTTTTTCTGAATAAACTAAATATTTTTTCTTTTTTAAAAGACTAATGTTTCCATATAAAAAAACTACTGGATTTTGATTAAAATTATTTCTAAATAAACATTTATATAAACTTGTAAAAGGATGTACTATAAAAATATCCTTGCTTTTAATATATTTATATAATTTATTTGCCTTACATTTTAATTTATTATCTGTAAGTAAATTATATACACCTTTATTTATAATTATTTTATTTTTTACTATATAGATATAAAACTCTTTTCTTGAAATTGAGACATCATAAAGTTTATTTACCTTAAAGTTCAGTGGCGATATAAGTTTAATAAATGTATTGTAATCTAAGTCATTTATTAAACTTACCCACACATAATAAAATTCTTCTGTCATTTCTTCATCCTTTTTCTTAAATATTCTGTATATATTATTCCTATAACTAATCCTATTAAAGTTCCAGAACACATTGCAATAGCAATATTAGATACTATAAATTTGCCAAAAACCATACCAAGTCCTAGTCCAAGTAACATAAATAAAATATTATAATTTAACATATCATCTTCTAGACTATGTCTTTTGATTTTCTTTTCCTCTTCTCTTTTTTCATCTTGTTCTTCAAGCTTTTTCATGTCTATACCATCTATTGAAGTTATTACATTGTTTTCTGAAATTTCTAAATTTTCTTTTTTAGTTTTTTTTAGTTCTTCTTTTGTTTCTTCAATCATTACTAACACTCCTCTAATGTTATTTTACCTATCTTACCATTTTTCAGTTCTTCTAGAAAAATTTTTGAAGCTCTAAGCGTATCAACTTGTCCACCAGAAATTAGGCACCCTCTCTTCTTACCAAGTGTCTCTAAAATATCATATGGTTCATTTTGTAAAATGTCAATACTAATATTATACTTATCACTAAACATTTTAGCATATCTTTTATTATTTTGCAAATATCTAATTCCTAAGCAGGCCAATTCTTCTTCATCTAGTACTTCTTGTTTTATATTTCCCGTAAGTGCTAGCTTTACACCTGAATCATTTTCATCAAGTCTTGGCCACAAAAGCCCTGGAGTATCTAGTAAATCTATATTATTAGCAATTCTTATCCACTTATTTTCCCTTGTAACACCTGGTTTATTTGATGCTTTTGCTGTTTCTTTTTTAGCTAGCTTATTTATAAGTGTAGATTTTCCTACATTTGGAATTCCTACTATTGCTACCCTATAAATTGGCTTTATTTCTACTTGTTTATTTTCATTTTTCTTTTTGTATATTGACTCTCCTACTTCATTTATCTTTTTAAGTAATTTATCAACATTTAAAGCCATGTTGGCGTTCATAAGCATGGTATAGAACCCTTTATTATTATAATACTCTTCCCACTTCTTTGTCATTTCATCATCTGCTAAGTCAATCTTATTTAATACAATAATTCTTGATTTATTTTCAAACAACTCTTCTAAGTCTTTATTAGAACTAGAAAGTGGTATTCTCGCATCCAAAACCTCCACCACTATATCAATTAGTTTTAATTTTGATTTTAAATCATTCTTAGTTTTTAGCATATGACCTGGATACCACGAAATGGGGACTTTTGAAAAACTTTTTTGACTATCATTATTCTTCTTTTCTGCTCTGATTTTTCTTTTTTGGTACATATCCATTTTAATCACTTCTTTCTATTCTATCATTTAAAAAAATACTTAAAAGTATTTGTTTTTCGTTTTTAACTTGAAAGTATTATATCATATTTTTGTTTATTTATAAAGTCAAGAGCCTCAAAATATTTATCTTCATATTTGAATATTACTTTTATATTACCATCTTCACTAACAACAATATCTTCAATTAACTCATCTATCAATAATCTATTTAGTTCATTTATCTTTTCTTTCTTTTTAAATATATTCATCCAATCAGTATCGTTATTTTTTATTTTTTCTGTTTCTTTTTCCTTCTCATATAATTGTATATCTTCTTTTATCTTTTTAATTTTATCACTATACTCTTTATTATATTGCCAGTACTCTATATGAATTATGTATGCAATATAATTATACACCTAACAAATTAGCAGAATTGTCATTGGTTGCTCCATCAACTTTG
>CAKPJL010000020.1 GCA_934162655.1 uncultured Clostridia bacterium
AAAAAACTGTATCGCACTGTTTTAGTCTCAATTCCAAAGTTTTTTGATAATTACCGGCTATAATACATTTTTCTTGGGAAAATATTTTATTAAATTTTTCTTCTAATTCATCTTTTGAAATATGTGTACCATCTTCATTGTGATATTACATATCAATATGATATAATGGTACATTTACAATAACTCTTAATTTTTTTGAAAAAACAGTCTTCCATGCTCCCGGACTTCCTATAACAATTATCTTCTTCATGTTTTACCTCTACAATAATATTACAATTCTAGTTTTCATTTATAGAATTAATCAACTCACACATTCTTGGTATTTTTTTAAAATAGTTAATTATTTCATTCAAGCTAGGAGTTACAGATTCTTTACCAATTCTAATTTCTTCCTCATTATTACTATGGATTTTCAATGCTCTTTTTAAGCTGTATTCTAACCAATTACACTCATCAATTATAGCAGCACATGCCAATTTTTTAACATCGCTATCAAGCTTTATATATTTTTTATACTCACTATAAAATGCTATAAACTTATCTTCTTGTATATCTGCAGTTAAAAACCATGCACTATTAAAAAAATCTAAATAGGGATTTCCTACTCTTGCCGTTTCAAAATCAATTATAAATGGTTCATTATCTAGCCACAATATATTTTTTCTATTTAAATCTTTATGCACATATGATTGCACACTACTAACATTTTGATAACTAGAATATACTAGTCTATATATTTTTTCAAGTTTGGTATAATTTTTCTTAAAAAACAAACACCATTCTTCATTACATTTTTTTAATAATTCATAATATATTTTAAAGTTAATCTTATTGTACTTTACTTTTAAAAAGTCATAATTAACCTTTATGCTATGAAGCATTCCAAGTTCTTTTGCTATCTTTTTAACATCATTAAGCGTAATATCACAAGTTCTTTTTACACACCCACTACACCAGTTATAAACCAGTAAATGTTCCTCTTCTAACTTTTGTATATATTTATTATTAAATTTAATTGCTGTTACTGAATTTACACCATTTTTATTAGCAATATCTGATATATGTTCTGAAAATTCAATTTTTTCTAGTAATTCATTATCTTTTTTTATATTATCTTTATTTATAATTTTTACAGCATAGCTTCCTTTACTGGTGTTCATTTTGAAAAGTTTATTTGTTATTCCTACTTTAATTTCTTCTATATTATTTAATTCACCTAAATCTAATAATTTGCATAATTTTTCAAATATATTTTCTAACATAAACTTAACCTTTCAAACTTTATTTATTTTATTATTTTATTTCTAAATTCCTTTAACAATTCCATTTGTCTATTAAAACTTTCCTCATCCCACTTACAAAATGTAAAATTTTTATCCCTAGATTTATAGTGGATTTCCAACTCTTCTATTTTAAAATATTTAACATCATCTACTTCATTTTTTTGTAATTTAAAACTATTTATTTCCTTATCTGTATAAAATATATAACCATATGAAAAGTAATGGTCACCTTTAAATATTTCTACAACATTAACATTTTCTTTATCTATTTTTAGTCCTATTTCTTCATATACCTCTCTTATAATAGCATCATTTGGGTCTTCATTACTTTCTACATGCCCACCTGTTTTTGCCCACATACCAGGATTTTTAATTTTATTTAAAGAACGTTTTTGCATTAAAATACTGCCGTCCTTTTTGTTCATTATATAGCAAGAAACATGTCTATGCCATAAATTCATATCATGAACTTCTTTTCTTGTTAGGCAATATCCTAAAAAGATATTATTTTCGTCAAAGACATCTATTAATTCCATAATTTTTAACACCTCTAAACTATACATTACTTAAAATAAATGAAATCACATCATCTTCAGTTTGTGATATACTTTCCTTATCTTCTTGAGTCATATCGGTAAAATACTTATTTAGTTTTTTATTAACAGATATACTGTTTAATGGATAGCCAATATTTATAACTAAAGAAGGTTCTTTTACTAAGTAAAAATCTTCTTTTGACCAAGTATATGTATGTTCTACACCATCTTTAATTAATGCCATTGCATATACCCATTTAGCAGTTAACTTTCCATTTTCTCCATACATCTTTACTAAATTGGTGTAATGCTCTATCATCTCATTATCACTTAACCTTTTACCATTTACTCTTCTTACAAACATACCTGGTTGCTTATCAAGAGGAATTCCTTCAATATATAAATTATCGTCCATTGCAATAGTAGTAATATGTGTAAGGTTATAATATGCCCTTGCTTTTATTTTGGCGTTTTCTACTGCATCTTTTCCATTTTCATCTACATCTATGTTAATATTTAAATCTTTTGGCGTTAAAATATTGACATTATTTTTATTAAGTCCTGCCTCAAATCTTTTAATCTTTGAAGTATTAGATGTTGCAAATAATATTTCTTTCATACTTTTCCTCCTTATAATTTTACATTAATTTATCTTAATATTTCTCTATCATATTCCTTATCTATTATCTTTGCAAATTCTTTTGGAATATAGCATCTTGCTTTATTTATAAGTTCTTTATCTACTCCATATAAAGCCTCTGCAATTGAGCCTGTTATACATGCATTCGTATCAGTATCGCCACCCAAAGACAATATTTTTAATATGCTTTCATTAAAACTATTGCTAGAAAATGCACAATATATACAATTGTCAAATGTTTCATTACATGTGGTATTAAATTTAACAAATTCTCTTTTTACAAGTTTTATATCTAGTTTTTTTAAAATTTCTTCTTTGCTCATACCATTTTTAGCATAAAATATTATTAATGCGACTAAAGTAGAATAGACTATTGCTTCTTTTGAATTGTGAGAAGGCAATGTTGCAAGCATTGCATTTTTCTTTACTTCTTTTTCGGATATACTAAAAATTCCTACTGGAGATATTCTCATCATAGCACCATTTCCAACACTTCTTCCCTGCTCACTTGAATTTAACCACTTTGCAAATCCAGGAGAAAAACTAGACTTAAAATATGGTTCAAACTTAGGTTTATAATTTAAATACTCTAGCCCATATTTTCTTAGCCATTTTTCATAATTTTTGTCTGTCTGAATTGCCTTTGCAATTGCAACTGTAAGAATTGTATCATCACTAAAAAATGCATTTTGTGGTATTATTTCTTTTGTATTAATACTTTTTATATTTTTTATTTGATCAAATTCATAGACTGATCCTGCTAAATCTCCTATAATTGCTCCCCACATACAAAATTCACCTTTCAAAAAAATTTCTATTAATATTTACTTATATAATATCATACAGCACAAACTTTTACAATAAAAAATAGGCATAATGCTTTAATAAAGCATCACACCTATTTTACTACTAATCCATTTTTTCTTTTGTCTTAGCAGCTTTACCAACTCTATCTCTTAAATAATAAAGTTTAGCACGTCTTACATCACCATTTCTAGTTACTTCAATTTTTTCTATTTTTGGTGAATTAACTGGGAATGTTCTTTCAACACCTACACCGTTAGATATTTTTCTAACTGTGAATGTTTCATTAAGACCAGCATTTTGACGTTTGATTACAGTACCAGTAAATACTTGAATTCTTTCT
This sequence comes from uncultured Clostridia bacterium, assembly GCA_934162655.1. Lineage (GTDB taxonomy): Bacteria > Bacillota > Clostridia > TANB77 > CAG-465 > CAG-465. Next base: position 3,607 of record CAKPJL010000020.1, read on the forward strand.
CTGTTTCCTTCTTTAATTTTAACTGATACATTTACTGTATCACCAACATTAAATTTGTCAACATTTTCTTTTTTATATTCGTTTTCAATAGCTTTTATAATGTCCATTTAATTTCCCTCCTTTTCATATTTTTGATATAAATCAGGTCTATATTTTTTAGTAATTTTTATAGCTTCCTGTTTTCTATACTCTTCAATTTTTTTATGATTACCAGACTTTAAAATATCTGGAACCATCATACCACAAAAGTCGTCTGGTTTTGTATATTGAGGATACTCAAGTAAGTTTGATGTATGTGACTCTTCAAGTAATGATTCTTCATCAATTGCACCTTTTATGAGTCTTATAACACTATCCATTAAAACTTGTGATGCAAGTTCACCACCAGTTAATACATAGTCACCAATAGATATTTCTAAAATATTATATTTTACTATAATTCTCTCATCTATTCCTTCATAATGACCGCATAAAAGTATATAATTACAATTTGAACTGGCAATACTGCTTGCTAACTTATAGTTTAACAATTTACCTCTTGGAGATAAGTATATAATTTTAATTTCTTTTTCATCTCCTAGAAGTTTTTTAGCCTCTTTTATTGCAAAATCAAGTGGCACTGGTGATATAACCATTCCAGCACCCCCACCATAAGGTGGAAAATCTACTCTTCTATGTTTATCTAAAGAAAAATTTCTAAAATTTATTACTTTTATATCACATAGATTTTTACTTATTGCTCTTCCAATAACACCGGTTTTTATAAACTCTAAAAACATGTTATCAAAAAGTGTTAGTACAACAAATTTTATCATATTAACCCTTTCATTACTTTAACATATATTTTTTTATTTAAGATGTCTACTTTGCTTACTACTTCCTTTATTGCAGGAAGGTAGATATTTCCATTATTAGTTGTAATTTCATATACATCACTAGATGGATATTTTATAACATCTTTTAAAGTTCCAATACATATGTCATTTTGGTCAATTACATCAAGTCCTATTAAATCTTCAATATAATATGAATTTTCATCTAATTTTTTCAAATCTAATCTATCAACATAGACATCAAAAGTTTTTAGCAAATAAGCTTCTTCTCGTGTACTTACTCCATCTAAAAGGGCAAGAACCATATTTTTATGACTTCTTAACTTAATTACCTTGAAACATTTTTTATTTTGCCCTATGTAAAATTTTTTATATTTGCAAAAATTAGAAATATCATCGGTATATGGATATATAGAAAGTTCACCTTTTATTCCGTGAATATTTGCAACATTACCGACTTTGATAAACTCCATACTATTTTATCTCCTCAACGTCAACACTAACTTTTTGTTTGTTTTTCATTGCATAAGCATATATGATTTCTCTAATTGATTTTATAATTCTTCCTTCTTTACCAATTATTCTTCCCATATCCTCTTTTGCAACATGCAATTTTAGCACTAATTTTTCATCAGTATTAATTTCTTCAACGCTTACTAAGTCTTTTTGTTCTACAAGGTTTTTAACAATGTACTCTAATAAATCTTTATACATTTATTTTCCTCCTTAAATCTCTACGCCAGCTTTTTTAATTAATGCAAGTGCAGTATCTGTTGGTTTTGCACCCTTTTTAATCCATTCTTGTACTTTATCTTTATCAATATCTAGCACTACTGGTTCAACCATTGGATTATATACACCAACTTTTTCTATAAATCTTCCATCAGCTGGATATCTAGAATCTGCTACAACCATTGTGTAGTATGGGCTTTTTTTAGCACCATCTCTTCTTAATCTAATTTTTACCATAACCTATAAGTCACCTCCTTAAAATCCATAATTATTTATATTTACTTATTTAAAAGTTACATACTATTTATTTCATATTTGGCAATTTAAATTTATTTAAGCCTTTTTGATTCATCATCTGTTTCATCATTTTTTGCATTTGTTCAAATTGGTTCATAAATCTATTAATGTCTGACACTTCATTTCCACTACCACGAGCTATTCTTATTCTTCTTGAAGCATTAAGAATTTTAGGATTTCTTCTTTCTTGAGGTGTCATTGAAGTAACAATTGCATTTATTTTATCAATTTTTGACTCATCAATTTCTGCATCTCTTACTTCTTTTGGTACACCCGGTAACATTTGTAGTATTTGTTTAAAAGATCCCATCTTTCTAATTTTCTTCATCTGATCTAAATAGTCATCTAATGTAAATTCAGACTTTCTTATTTTCTTTTCAAGTTCTACTGCTTGTGCTTCATCGTAAGCTTCTTCTGCTTTATCAATTATTGATAATACATCACCCATACCCAAAATACGTGAAGCCACTCTATCTGGATGAAAGATTTCAAGTTCTGACAGTTTTTCACCAACAGATGCAAATTTAATTGGTTTTTTAGTTATTTGCTTTACTGAAAGAGCTGCACCACCACGAGTGTCTGAATCCATCTTTGACATTGCAATAGAATCTATTCCTAACTTATCATTAAAACTCGATGCTACATTTACTGCTTCTTGTCCTGTCATTGCATCTACTACAAGCATAATTTCATGTGGATGGATCGCATTTTTTAAATCAACTAGTTCTTGCATTAATCTCTCATCTATTTGAAGACGTCCGGCTGTATCTATTATAACCACATCACAAAGTTTTGATTGTGCTTTTTTTAGTCCATTTTTGGCAATAGATACAACATCTTTTGAGTCCTCTTCTGAATATACATCAATATTTAAACTCTTACCAATAGTTTGTAACTGTTTAATTGCAGCAGGTCTGTAAACATCACAAGCTACCATAAGTGGCTTTTTATTTTCTTTTCTTAAATAATTTGCAAGTTTTCCACAAAGAGTAGTTTTACCACTACCTTGAAGACCTACAAGCATTATTATAGTTGGCGGGTTATTTGTAAAATTAATCTTTGAAGTAGTATCACCTAAAAGACTAATTAACTCATCTTTTACTATTTTTACTACTTGTTGTCCAGGTGTTAAGCTATCTAGTACATTTGCCCCAAGTGCTTTTTCTTCCACATTTTTAACAAATTCTTTAACTACTAAATAGTTTACATCTGCTTCTAGGAGTGCAAGTTTAATTTCACGAGTCATTTCTTTTAATGTTTTTTCATTAATTCTAGTTTCACCCTTTATTTTTTTTACAATATTTTGAAGCTTATCTGAAAGACTTTCAAACAAATTACTCAACCTCACTTATTTTATTTAATATATCTTCACTTACGGTATTTAAGTCGTTCTTATTTTTTAGTATAAAATCCTTTAATGATAACATTTTTCTTTTTAAGGCTAACATTCCTATATTCTCTTCTAATTTATACAAGTTTTCCTCACTTTTTTTTATGCTATCTCTAACTCCTTGAAAGGAAATATTTTTATTTTCTGCAATTTCTCTTAAAGATAAATTGTATATATAATATTCCTCAAATATGCTTTGCTGTTTTTGAGTGAGTAACTTACCATATATATCATATAAAAGTGTAACTTCAATATTTTTATCCATCAAATTCATCCTTTTTTGCAAGTAAAGTTAATTTACTTTACTATTATACACTACATATCAAAAAAAGTCAACTGATTTTTCAAAAAAAAATATCCTAAGAGATAATTCTCTTAGGATACTAGTTTTTATGCAATGTCTTCTACTTCATAGGCGAAAGAATTGAGTCTTTTTCTTAAATTTCTTCTCGCCTTAGTTTTGAAGAATCTCTTAGTCTTGGACTTTGTAACGATGAGATCTCCGACCATAGAAAACTTTTTTTCCTTTGGAAGACTATTTTTCTTTGCAGCCCTTTTACGCTGTACTCTTTTACGCCGCTTCATCTCAAAAAGGTCATTAGCAAGCTCATCTTCAATGAGCTCAAGCTCATCAACCATTTCATCAAAATTAAGTAAAACATCTAAAGTCATACTTATTCCTCCAAAAAAATTATTTTTTGTTCCTTTATTTTAGAACAATTATATTATAGCATATTTTTAAACATTTGTCAAATTTATGTAATCAATATAAAATAAAAGCACATTTAAATGTGCTTCTGTTTTATAAATTAGTTATATTATTATTAGAAGTATTAACACTACCTAAATCATAAGAAGTTTTTAGAGTATCTTCTATTTTATTATCTAGAAATTCTTGTGATTGATTTTGTGATAGAACCATTTCACTTAGTAATATATTTTTAGCTGTTGTAAGCATCTTCTTTTCACCAATAGAAAGTCCTCTTTCCATGTGTCTGTGTGAAAGCTCTCTTACTACTTCTGCAACTTCTAAAATATTCCCTGATTTTATTCTTTCTGCATTAACATTATATCTTTTTGACCAGTTAACATCGTGTACATAAGGATCTTTTGGTTTTTGTAATACTGAAAATACTTGATCTGTAACACTCTTTTGTGCAATTTCTCTTATACCTATATTCTCAGCTTTATCAGTTGGTACCATAAGCTTCATACCACCAACTGGCATTTTGATAATGTAATAATCTTGAGAATTACCAAGCATTTCCTTTTGCTCAATTTTCTCTATTGTTCCTGCTCCATGCATTGGATAAACTACTTTATCGCCTATATTAAACATGGTCTTTCTCCTCCTTTTACCTTATCAACCTACAATATAATTATAGCATATTTTTTAGTTTTAGTAAAGCCATTTTTAAAATTTTGGCAAAAGTTTTTTAAATATTGTACCCCTTAAGTATATATTGCTCTTGAAGTCTACGTAAAGACTGATTTATTATCTTTGCTCTAATTTCACCTATACCTTCAATATCATCTAATTCTTCTGTTGAAGCAGATATTGCACCTTGCAAACTTCCATAAGTTTCAACAATTTTATCAATTACCGTTTGTGGCATCTTAGGAACTTTACTTAATATTCTGTAACCTTTTGGACTTACATTTTGATCTATTCCATTATTTTCGACACTTACATCATAACCAAGTAATTTGGCAATTTTATCTGCTAAAACAATATCTTTCTTATCTAATTTTCTAATATCGCTTAATATAGATTCTGGTGTTTTATTTGATCTTTTCTTAAAATTCATATAGTCTCTTATTATAAGTAATTCTTCTTTTTCAACATTTGCTATTAACTCTTCAAATTGCATATTTACAAGTCTTCCTTCATCACCAAGTTCGATTATATTTTTTATAACTTCAGTTTCCATTCTTAAAATCATTTCAGCTCTATATATAGAGTTTGCAACAGTTTCAAGTGATACAATGTCATCAAATTCATGTTCTGATAAAATATTTAACATATTGTCGCAAACTGTTCTATACTTTTCAAGTGCTTCTATTGTTTGATTAGCCCTAAGCATTACAGCAGAAGTTTCAGAAATAACATATCTAAAATCTCCTTTAAATACTGTAATTATACCTCTTCTTTGTGAAATACAAATAACTAAGTCGCCAGTTTGTTTTGCTGTACGTTCTGCTGTTCTATGTCTTGTGCCAGTTTCATAAGTCTTTATTTTGTAATCTGGTACTAATTGGACATTTGCCATAAGGATTTTTTTCATATCAGAACTTAATATTATTGCACCATCCATTTTGGCTAGTTCGTAAATTCCTGCTGGAGTAAATTCTTCATTTATAGAAAATCCCCCATCAATAATTTTATTTAGTTCATCACTTCCAGCAACTGCAATTAATGCTCCTGTTTTAGCTTTTAAGATATTGTCAAGTCCTTCACGAAGCACAGTACCTGGTGCCAAACATTTAAGTATTTCTAATATTTCATCTTCTCTCAAAAAAATCACCACCACTAAAATTTGCAAGCTTCCTCTAATGAAGATATTCCCTCTATTTTTATTTTACTTGAAAGTTCATCTTCTTCATTTAACTTATCAGCTTTTTTTTTATTTATAACAACTTTCTTAAATCCCATTTTTGAAAGTTCATATACTCTTTTTTCTATATTTGATACACTTCTTATTTGCCCTGTAAGCCCTATCTCACCGATGTAAGCAACAGACTCATCTAAGACAAAATTTTTAATATTTGAAAGTATCGCCATTGCTATTCCTAAGTCAATTGCTGGTTCATCTACTTTTATTCCACCGATCAAACTTACATATATATCTTTTGAACCAAGATTTACTCCGCACCTTTTTTCTAAAACTGCAAGTATCATATTAAGCCTATTTAGGTCAACTCCTGTTGCGACACGCCTTGGATTATTATAATACGATGTTGAAGCTAATGCTTGAACCTCAAGCAAAATAGTAGAATTTCCTTCAAGCGTTGCAACAATTGCAGTTCCTGGCAATTTAGAAGTGGTGTCTGATAAAAATACTTCTGATAGATTTTTAACTTCCACAAGTCCTTCTTCTTGCATTTCAAATACTCCTATTTCATTTGTAGAACCAAATCTGTTTTTCACACTTCTTATTATTCTATGTGAAAAATAGCGTTCTCCCTCTATATAAAGCACTGTATCCACCATATGTTCAAGTATTCTAGGTCCTGCGATAACTCCATCTTTTGTAACATGCCCAATTAAAATTATTGTTATATTTTTCCTTTTGGCAATATACATAAGACGTGCCGTAACTTCTTTTACTTGTGAAATACTCCCAGCAACTGACGAGATTTCTTCATCAATCATTGTTTGAATAGAATCGACTATCAAAAATTTAGGATTTAACTCATCTATTTTTTCTTCAATCTCATTAATTGAGGTTTCATTCAAAAACAATATGTTATCTGATACAACATTAAGTCTATTTGCTCTTAACTTAACTTGTGTTTCTGATTCCTCACCTGATATGTATAAAACTGTACCATGTTTACTTAAATTGTTGCATATTTGCATAACAAGTGTAGATTTTCCAATACCTGGCTCTCCACCTAGTAAAGTCAGAGAACCTATTACAAGTCCATCACCTAAAACTCTATTTAATTCTTGATATCCTGTATCAATTCTTACTTCATCTTGTATAACTATACTATTTAGCTTTTTTACTTCTTGATTTTTAGAAAATGTGCTAGAAAAACCCCTATTTGACTTTGAAGTGCTTGAATTTTTCTTGTTTATTTTTTCTTCAACAAAACTATTCCAACTATTACATCCAGGACATTTTCCCATCCAAGCTGCTGACTCATATCCACATTCCTTACAAAAAAAAACTGTATCTTTTGCCATTATAACCTCTTTAATATTTATGCCAATGAAGTAAATATCTATAACTTTTGGCTCTCATGATTATTTATAAAAAAACAACCTATCTATTAAAGTATACCATATTTTTTATGAATTGCAACAATTTTAAGTAAAATTATATAAGCCTCTATCATTGATTTTTGATAGTATCTTAATTAAAAAATAGATTGTTTATATTTTTATATACAAAATATTATTATTTTTACTAAAAATAATAAATTGGAGATTTTACTAAAGTAAAAAAACATCGTACACAAAATGCACCATAAAATTTACCTAATCCCATTTATTTATAATTATTTTTTATAAATTTCAAGCAATATATCATAAAATTCTTAACTAAAAAATACACCTCAAATATTAAATTTTCATCTAATATTTAGGTGTATTTATAAAGTTTATTCGCTTAAAATTTCCTCACATATGGCATTTATATACCAATTATTTGATTTTATTTCTTTTATCTTATCCTTTGGTAACTTTTGTATAGCCTCAATTGCTATGCTCTCATCAGTAGATTTAGTTGCTATTTCAACTAAGATATTTTCGTCTTCAACTTTAGATATAGCTCCACTTCTTACATATATTCTTACATCATCTAAAGCTATTTTTTCTAAGGTTTTTTGATTAGTAATTTTTTCTACTGCTGCAAGCCTTACATCTGAATCTGAATCATCTAAAGCTATTTGCCTTAGAACTTTTTGATTGTTAAGCTTTTCTATTGCTTTAATCCTTATATTTCTACCTTTACCATATAGAGCTATATGCTTTAAAAATTCTTGATCTGTAATTTGTTTTACTGCTACTTCCCCTGTAAAGACATTTTTTTCATTCAAAACTATTTGCTTTAAAACTTTTTGATCGGTAAGATTTTGGATTGCTGCTTGCCTTGCATCCGAGTTTGAATCATTTAAAGCTATTTGCTTTAAAATCTCCTGGTCAATAATATTTTCTACTGCTGCTCGCCTTACATTCGGATCTTCATCATTTAAAGCTATTTCCTTTAAAGTCTCTTGAGAATGTACCCGTCTAACGTACTCTACTTTACGTTTAAGCTCATACTTCTGCATATTTTTTGTTTACCTCCACTATAAATTTTTATTGTGATACGCTGTCACACGATAGATGTATTATAACATACTTCACATAAGAAGTCAAATTTACAATACTTTGTATAAAATATATTTATAACTAAAAAGTATATATAAAAAAAACAACACATATTCAGAACAGTAAATGATTTAAGAAATTTTTAGATAAAATATGAAATAAAATCTTGCATATTAAGTAACTGTATATGTTTTTATGTGTTGAAGTAAGTAGTTAGCAAATTAAAACATCGCATATAGATGAGCTTACATCAAAAGATTTTGAAAAATTATCAGAATTAGCTAAATTAATAGTTTGGAATATTGATTAAAAAAGGATGATGATAAAAAACCTCTCATTAACATTCTTTTTTGTTTAATGTGTTTATCAGATGTATGTTTGAACCATTATGCATGACATGTCTTTTTTCTACTGATATTTAAAAGTTTTACTTTCCCAGACGATCTGATGATTTTCTAGAACAAAAAGTCATATTCTAAATATTGATCCACTAAAATGGGTAGAGCTTATGAATAATTATAAGCATTAAGCTGAAAGAAATTGTTTTGAATGAATTGATTTATGCATAATGTAAAAAAATAGAATATTCCTATTTAAATACGAGTATCCTATTTTTTATAACATTTGTTGTTCCTGAGTTATTTCTTTTTCATCAAAGTATTCCACTTTTCCATCATCTATACAATATAATGATAATTTTGAATTTTTATGTCCACAACCAGCATCTATCCTTATAAATCCTCTATTATCATCTATTATAATTTCTCCATAGTTAGGAGTATGTCCACATATAGTTGTAAAACCGTGTGCCTTCGCTTGTTCATATGTACTTTTATCTCTTTCTTCCAACATAAATTTACATTGGTCTTTTGTTAATTCCTCAATTTTATATCCTTTTTTAGATTTCTTCATTTGACTAATCATTTGTGGATCTTTTGGTGGCATAGCATGTACAAATAAATAATCTTCTCCGTTAATATTTTGAGGTAATACAATATATGAATCACATAGAAATGAGTATATAGCCTGTTGCTCTTTTGCACCATTAACACGCCCACCTTGTAGAAAATCAAAAATTGTTGTATCCCCTTTGTTTGAATTTAACCAAATTCCCGCAATATCTAATTCCCCATCTGTCAATCCTTTCTCAGTAATTAATCTTTGGTCATACAAATCAAGTTTTTTCTTCCATTCTTCTTGACTTCTTCTAGATTTAGGGTCACTATGCAAACTATAATATCCATATTGTGAACGAGCAATTCCTCTATTCATAATAGTAATTAAATCTTCCTTTTTTAAACCTCTTCTTATCATGATTGAAACCGTTTCCAAAAATTGCATTTCGTGATTTCCTAACATAAAAGTGATTTCTGGATTATTTTGTTTGTTTTGTTTTCTTTTCATAATATCTTGAATTATTTAAATTCCACCAGTTCCTCTATCTATAACATCTCCTAAAATAATTAGATGATCTTTGGATGTCATTCTTTTCATAATTTCTATATATGAACCATACATTCCATGTATATCTCCAATTACATATGTTTTACCATTTTTTTCATTACTAATCATAGGATTTTGTGATTTGCCTTCTTTCGCTTGAACTTGTAACTTTATTCTAAATAGACTTTCATCAAAATTTTGTTGCCCTGTTTTTCCATTTGATTGTATCATATGACGATTAGCTATATATCCATTTTTATATAGTTCTCCACCTAAATAAATAAAATCATCCGACCTTCTTTATTCATCAAACCTTGTTCACCAATTAATCTTTTCACAAAAAAGTCAGTAAGAAGTTTTGAACCATACACTTGTTGTAATTTTTTGAATTCACTAGTGTCAAACTCTGGAAAAGTTCCTTTTTCACAAAAAACTCTTACCTTTTTTGCTAAACCTGTTTTCATCAAAAATTCTACATAATACATATCATATTTATCCAAGTGAATAGGAGCTTTAGATAGCTTTATATTATTTTTAACAATTTCATTTTCCTCTATATATTTCATAATATCTACCCTCACAAATTAACATGATAACTAGTTATATTATACTATAATTACCTATAAATATCAAATTTTGGTCAATAATTTTTTAAAATGTCCTAAAAAATTCAAACATTAACGGGAAAATTTATCCTGTTTTTGTTTAATTTTAAGTATAAAAGTGTTCATTATGTGCTTTCTTAACTTGTAACATAAATGACGCTAGTTTCCAAGGATGACTCATAGGAGGAATATATTTAGTTTTTTCTTCTTTATTCTCTGGTATTTCATCAAATTCTTCTAAATGCTTTTTGTGGCTTTCAAACTTTCTAAGTTCATAAATTTTTTTCATCTATTGTAACAAATAGTTCACCATTAAATGCTTTAATTACAAATACTTTAGTATGTTGCTTAAAATATTTTAATTGTCCATTTTCATAAAACTGACAATAAACATTTTTGAATTTTATACTATTTCCATTTTTCTAGGTGAAAGAATTGCAGTGTATAGTTGATTTTTTGAGCAGTAGGAGAAGTTTCATAATTTATTTTTAGTTGAATTTAGGTATATTATCTAAGGTCTTTGCAGGTTTCTTTGGGCGATTGCCATGCACGAATCCAGATTTAACTTTCTCTTTATATTTTCTTATTAAAACACTAACTTGATGCCTTGTTATTCCTAAATTTAAGACAATTCTGTTTTTATTTCCACCGTGATCAACAAATTCTTTAATTGCATTATATTTTTCTAATTCTTTCATTCCTAATCTTGCCTCTTTCATTTTTGCCACCTTTCAGTGCCATATTATATTTCATGTTTGGGACATTTTCAAAAATTAATATATAAGATTTTATCAAAAATTTATCATAATTTTTGATAAAATACGAAGGAAACAATTGACATAATCCAATTACTTTAGTATAATATTAAATATATCAATAATTTTATTATATTTATTTAGTATAAGTATGAATTTAATGTGCACAAGCATGTTAAAAATAAAAACTAGATGGAGGCAATAGTATGGCAAAGTATTATAATCCTGGAAGAATCAATGTTCTCGAAATGGAGCGGGCAATTATTGCTGCAGGCGGAGGAAAAAATGAAAGCAAGCATGGCGATGTTACTCACATAACCGTGTACGCAACAAGCTGTGATTGGCATCTTTCATACGATATTCTGCTTGATGGTAGTATTACAAATGTTCATTCTACCAAAAATGGTCGACCCATTTACGATTACAGTGGTGGTTTCTAACTCCTAAGTGAGACCTTTTTTGTATATAAGCATACAAAAGAGGTCTCTGAATTTGTTTAACAAGAAAGAAACAATAAAATGTGATATTATATTTTGATATTATAAAAAAGATAAGTTACAATTTATTAAGTAGATCAAAAATAGTTTACTAACAACTGAAAAGACAATCTAAGTCATAATGACTTAGAATTGTCTTTTTCTTTTTGTATGTTTTTATCAAATACTTTTCCATTTTATAATTGTTTTGCATTCTCAATTTCAAAATAAATATATGAGTTTTTACCATAATCTTTATTAATATTTTTTCAATATTTATGATATAATATTTAAATTATTCTTAATACTACTAATAGAAGTAATTGCTATAATTAAGTTTTAACCTTTCAATATATTTTTCGTGTAGGAGTAAAAATCGGTTGCTCGCTTATAGAAAAAAATTGTTCATCACTCATATTGATTTTCATCTTAATTATTTTAATCATATACATATCACCCTTTTCTTTACAATAACGCACAAAAATCAACTATTACTAGTTGATTTAATCATTAACGCCACATTAGTGCTACAATTTTGGCTAATATTTGGAGTGTTCTTATAGGAATATTTGTGAAATACTGATAAAATCTATATTTTATGGCATACTCCAAAGCATATTTATATTAATTTTATACTTTATTAAAAAGAAGTGATTAGTATTATTAAAAAACCAATCACTTTTCATTTTGTTAGTCATCTTTTTTCTCACTATCTGTACATAAACACTGACCAAATGTCATAATTTGATATGCAACAAAGAAGTCTATATCAAATAGTTTAGTAGCTCCCCAAGTTGCAAACAATACAATTGCCACCTCAACAGCTATAATTAATATTATGAGAAAAGATGGTCCACTTACCTCTGCGGCACATCTATTAGCAAAACCTGCAATTACTAAAAATACAATAGATCCCAAAATACTGATGATGCTACCACCTAGGTAGATGTAAATAAAAGCCCTTCCCTGTTCGGTCCAACCAAACACATTAGACACTAAAAAGCTCAAACCAAAGCAGATAAACCATATAACAAATTTTTTTAACATAATTATGTCCTCCAATTTCTTTTATTGTTGTTCTCTTGTTATATATGTTAAACCAAAAAGTAAGAAGATAGTTCCTCCACTAATTAGTATATACAGGAAATAAATGTATTTAATATATTTATATTATACATCATTTTACATAAAAAATCAATGTTAAGTCAAGTATTTACACCATTTTCAAATATTCTTCTAATTTTGCTTAGCTTATCTTTTTAGATAAATTATAAATATATACATCATTTTGATAGTTAAAAACTAAAAAAGTAATATTTTTAATATTTATTTTTTATGGTTAGATATATGTAAGACTAGTTTTTTTCTAGTTGCCTAATGCTACCATTTATAAAAGTAAGGAAAACTCTAGTAAATTTAAATATAAATTCAAGTCTATGTTTTAGACATTCTTAAAATTGCAATTTTTGTCAATTATTTTCAATTTTACTCCATCATTTCGTTTGGATGATTTTAATATTGTTTTTAAACAACAAAAAATCAATCAGATTTATTTTCTGATTGATTTTTGTATCTATCTGTTATATTAGTTCGAACAGATACCTAATTGGTGGAGATGGTGGGAATTGAACCCACGTCCGAAATTTCACCAGTTAAAACTTCTCCGAGTGCAGTAAATGTTTATATACATCTAAATATCTATAACACTTACAAAAATGATAAATAGACGAATTGTTATAATACCCTCTCCCACACAATTAATGAAAGATTTGTTATGCTAAAATAATCGATGCCTTATCCATGCCTTTTAGCAAAACTATGGTAAGACAAGCTGCTATAAATTAAGCTGCTAAACAAACATTTCTGTCTGCGTTTATTTTAATTTTCTCGTTTTTATAGTGGCCAACGAGAATCCACTACTCGCTATTTTAACCTAAGAAAAGTCGTCGAAACCTGACATCCCCATATTTATATATGTAATACATTACATATATATTATAACATAAAAATTTATATATTTAAATAATTTTAATAAAAAAACGAGATGTTTATCCCGTTTTTTTATTAGTATCCTAATTCTTTGATTAAGTTCTTAACTTCTTCTTTATACTCTACATCCACATTTGCATATAAGCAAGTATTTCCTATTCTTGAAACTACTTTATATTTTCCATCAGCTGTAAAAGTAAATTTATTATGATTTTTACCATTTGCCTTAGTTTTAGACTTAGCAACAGCTTGACTTTCCTCAAATTTTGCTTTATTAACTGAGAAGAAATAGCTAGCTCCTTCATCACTTTCCATAGTATAGAATTCAATTTTATATTTTCTATCCTTCTCATGTGCAAGAGTAGCAGTTTTTATATAATCATAAGAACTAAATTGACTTTTAACATCCTTTGTAGTATATCCCATTTCTTCAATTTTAGATATAAATTCCTCATTATTTAAACTAACTTTTTCACCTAATGTCTTTCCAACAGTTGATACTATTACAATAGCAACTATAACAAGTATAACAAATATAACACCAAGTATTGCGATTGCAGGTATATACTTTTTCATATTATCATCACCCCTAAAAAAAGATGGATTTTTTACAAAAGTCCATCTTCTATGCAAATTTAATATTTAAATTAAACTAATTCAACTGTTGCACCAGCTGCTTTTAAGTCTTCAGCTAATTTTTCAGCATCAGCTTTTGGCATTTTTTCTTTAACTGTTTTTGGTGCTCCATCAACTAAATCTTTAGCTTCTTTTAATCCTAAACCAGTTGCTTCTTTAACAACTTTAATTACAGCGATTTTAGTTGCTCCACCATCTTTTAATACAACATCAAATTCTGATTTTTCTTCAGCAGCTGCTGCTCCTGCTGCTGCTGGACCTGCTGCTACAACTGCTGCTGCAGCACTTACTCCAAATTTTTCTTCAATTGCATGAACTAAATCTGCAAGTTCAATAACTGATAATTCTTCTACTTCTTTAACTATTTTTTCGATTTTTTCCATTTTAAATTCCTCCTTAAAAATCATATTTTAAACTTACGCATTTGCTTCTTCTTTTTTGCTTCTTGTTTGATCAAGAACAACCGCTAAATTGCGGATATTTCCAAGCAATGCAGATGCAAGCATAGCATATAGAGTCTCTTTTGAAGGTAGAGACGCAAGTTTTTTAACTTCTGAAAGTTCAATAACTTTACCATCCATAACACCTAATTTAATTTTGTAAAGTTCATTTTCTTTTGAATAATCATTTACAATTTTAGCTGGTGCTACATAGTCATCATTTCCTATAACAACTGCTGTTGGTCCTTCTAAATTTTCAAGACCATCAATTCCTGCCTCTTTTGCAGCATGTGCAATTATAGAATTTTTAACAACCATATAATTACTATTATTTTCTCTTAAATTTTTACGTAATTTAGTATCATCACCTACTGTGATTCCTCTATACTCTGTAAAAAGTATTATTTTTGCATTTTTCATTTTTTCTGCTAAGTCTTTAACTTGTTCTTTTTTAGCATTTAGTATTTTTTCACTTGCCACAGTTTTACACCTCCTTAAAATTAAATAAAAGTTCTAACCAAATTACTTTCAAGGTAAAAGATTAAAACTTTCTCGTTTAATTTTTACCTCGGTAGGATTTACAAGTATTATACTTACCTACTGTCTTTGGTATTATATAATTTTTTATAACTACTACTATTTTGCCATTACTTTAATTCCAGCACCCATAGTTGTAGATATAGCTATTGATTTTAAGTAAGTTCCCTTAGCTGCTGCTGGTTTAGCTTTTACAATAGCGTCAAGTAATGTTTCATAGTTTTCTTTTAATTTTTCAACTCCAAACGAAACCTTACCAATTGAACAGTGTATGATATTTGTTTTATCAAGTCTATATTCAATTTTACCAGCTTTAATTTCAGTTACAGCTTTTGCTGTATCCATTGTTACTGTTCCAGATTTTGGATTTGGCATTAAACCTTTTGGTCCAAGTATTTTTGCTACTTTACCAAGAGAAGCCATCATATCAGGTGTTGCAACTACAACATCAAAATCTAACCAGTTTTCTGATTGGATTTTTTGTATCATGTCATCATCACCTACGAAATCTGCACCAGCTGCTTTTGCTACTTCAGCTTTATCACCTTTAGCTAAAACTAAAACTTTTTTAGATTTACCAGTGCCGTGTGGTAACACTATAACACCTCTAACTTGTTGATCAGCTTGTTTTGAATCAACACCTAGTTTTATATGAACTTCAACTGTTTCATCAAATTTTGCTTTTGGCATTTTTAATGCAACTTCTAAAGCTTCTGATATATCATAAAGTTTTGTTTTATCTACTAATTTTGCTGCTTCATTCATTCTTTTGCTCACGATTTTTCCCTCCTTTGGTTATAACGAATTTTATAATTCTCCCATAATTAGCCTATAACTTCGATCCCCATTGATCTTGCAGTACCCTTTATAATAGATACGGCAGATTCCATTGATGATGCGTTTAGGTCTTGCATTTTAGTTTTTGCAATTTCTTCAACTTGTTCTAATGTAACTTTACCAACTTTTTCTTTATGTGGTTTACCAGATGCTTTTTCTATTTTAGCTGCTTTCTTTAGTAATACAGCTGCTGGTGGAGTTTTTAAAACAAATTCAAAAGACTTATCTTGATATACTGTAAGTATTACTGGGAATACCATTCCAGCATCTTTTGCAGTCTTTTCGTTGAATTCTTTACAAAATCCCATAATATTTATACCAGTTGGTCCAAGTGCAGGTCCTACTGGTGGTGCTGGGTTTGCTTTTCCAGCCTCTATTTGTAATTTAACTACATGTGTTACCTTTTTTTCTGCCATCATTTTCACCTCCTTAAAATAGGATTATATATTTATTAGATATTTTATATTTTTTGTATTTGGTCGAATTCAAGATCTACTGTTGTTTCACGACCAAACATAGAAACTTTTACTTTAACACGTTTTTTATCTTTGAATATTTCCTCAATAGTAGCAGGATAATTATAAAATGGTTCTGTTATTATTCTAACACTATCCCCAACTTCATAGTCAAGAGAAATAGCTTCATCTATTCCTAATGCTTGCATTTCCTTTTCTGTTAGTGGAAGAGGTTTTTCTCCAACACCTACGAAATTAAACACACCTTTTATATGCTTTACAGCATACCAAGTTTCATCTTCCATATACATTTTTACTAGAACATAACCTGGAAAAACTTTTTTTATAGACGTTTTCTGTTTACCATCTTTTATTTCAATTTCTTCTTCCATAGGTATAATTATTTCAGAAATTTTATTTTGTAATCCTCTATTTTCAACTATTTTCTCAAGAGTTGCTTTTACTTTATTTTCATAACCAGAGTATGTGTAAATTACATACCAATGTTGCTTTAACTCTTGATCTTTATTTTCATTTTCCAAAATTATCGTCTCCTTTGTTTTAATTAACAATTAACCTATTTTGTTTCCTATTAAATTCCATATTTTGTTATCTACAAAATCAAGAATAACATCAAATCCAAGAATTATTATTGCAAAAGCGACAATAAGTAAGATTACTAAAACTGTGTTGTTTATAAGTTGTTTTCTTGTAGGCCATACTACTTTTTTTAGTTCGGCTTTTATTCCTTTAAAAAATCCACCTGCCATTACTTTACACTCCTAACTATTTTGTTTCTTTGTGTATTGTATGTTTACCACAAAATTTACAAAACTTTTTAAATTCAATTCTATCAGGATCATTTCTCTTGTTCTTTTCTGTTTCATAGTTTCTTTGTTTACATTCTGTACATGCCATTGTTAAATTTTCTCTCATAAAAAAAACACCTCCATGTCTTATCAATCATGTATGCTAGTTAATTTTAACATATATTTTATTTAAAGTCAATAAAATTTATTTATTTTATGTCTTTTTTTAATATTTTTATATCATACTTTCTCTTATATTATAAAATAAATGTTGTTGAACAATACCACAGTTTTTATCAAAATTGTTAATAGCATAATCTAATATTTCTTTTTTACTTGTTTTTCCATTTAATTCCTTAAAATATATTTTAGACATAACACGCTCTACCCAAACATCAATTGGAAATACTTCTCTTCTTTCAAGTGAAAAAAGCAAAATACAATCTGCAACTTTTTGGCCAACTCCTTGCATTTTCATAAGTTCTCTTTTTGCACACACCGTATCTAACACTTTTATATAATCATAATCAATCTTATTTTCTAGCATATACTTTACAGTATTTTTTAAATATCTTGCTCTAAATCCAACTCCACATTTTTTGTACTCTTCTTCTGTCACAAGTTCTAGTTCCTTAATTGTTGGAAATAAATAATAATCCCTCCCACAAAACATAATCTTTTTTCCATATTTTTTTGAAATATCTTCTACAGATCTAGAAATTCTTTTTATGTTGTTATTTGCAGATATTATATATGAAATTACCATTTCAAAAAAATCTTGATTAAGTATTCTAATACCAGTAGAATTTTTTACTGCATTTTCAATATTTTTATCAATTTTTGCTATTTTATTTTCTATTTTTTCATAATCAACATCTAAATCAAAATACTTCCTTATTACCTCTTCTATATTTTCCATATTTGAGCTTGAAACTATTAAAGTATTTTGTACTTGACTTATGTGCACTACTCTATCATGTATTACTCCCACATAAGTTATTTTTTCATTATCTTCATATATTTTATGCCATCTAAAACACTGACCACATTCAAGTGTATATTTTAAATTAAAACATCTAACATTAATTTTTATTTCCCTTTTCATATAGACAATTCCTCACATATTTAATTTTTATAAAAAACAAGCTATACTCATATAGATAATAAGCTATAAAATTTGAAATAATTAGGTAGTATCTTACTAACTACTATTATTTCTTTTAAAAACATTATATCTGAAATGCTTTAAAATTTCAATGTAAATAAAAAAAGTTGCATAAATATTTAAATTGCAATAGTAGTTATTTTATCCAATATTAAGTTAAATATCAAAATAAATTAATTGTAAAAAAGATATTAAATGTTGAATTAATATATGTGAAAAATATCCACATATACTTAGATTATTTAATATTTCAAGCTTTTTATTAAGACAAAAATGATTTCCTAAAACATTTGCAAATTTATATTTTAAATATTCTGGATTTAATAAAATACATAAATTTGTAGCATATAAACATTTTGATATGTTAAAAAAAATATATATTGTTAAATGTAGACATTATAGAGAATGTGGATTTTAGTTTTGACGATATTGATCAGTAAAAAATTAAAACTTACGAACTTTTTCAGTTCGTAAGTTAATTTCAAATGGAGCGATAACTTTACTTATATTCGAAAAATTATACTCCCAAAGTTGTTTGATTAAATCAACTAAATAAATTATATATGTTTTATTATTAAAAATCAATGGCTCTATGGTAAATTCTATTAAAATATTGTATAATTTTATTAGAAATTATCTTGATTTTAGTTGGGAGGTTTAGAATGAAGACAAAATGTAAAACTTTGAAGTTATCAATACTAATATCTTCTGTTTCTCTTATATTATTTTCTA